>NZ_JABDWE010000006.1:0-287585 GCF_019685125.1 Rhizobium sp. NZLR10
GGCAAAGGCGCGCACCTGCGCCGGATTGACAACAACCACCCCAAAACCAGCTGCCGACAGGCTACCCGCCGCTAACATCTCGTAGCCGCCGGTCGCCTCCAGGCCGACGATCGTCGGCCTGGAGGCGCCCAGCCCGGTGATTAATTCCTCAAGGCCGGCGTGTCTTCCATCCGCCACCGCAACAGGCAGTACTACGCCAATAGCGGGTAAAGGGAAGTTACAAAGGTGGCGGCAGCCGGATGAGGGGCCGATTCTTGGGATGTCGCTGATATAAACCAAAACCGAGGCTGCGAAACACAACCTCGGCTGAGGGGTCGAGCGGCGATGACGAGGTCAAAGCCGCTGCAAATGCTCAGGCCTATTCGCAGACCCGGACGGTTTCGGCGTGGTAGCCGCCGTCATAGCGGTTGCGCACGTCCCGGTCCTCATACCAGCATCTCGGCTGGGGTTCGACATAACGGGGGCTCTCGACATAACGAGGGCCTTCATCAACGTAGCGAGGGCCACCGCCATTGACGAGTGCGCCGCCGATAAGGCCGCCGACGACACCTGCGGCAACGCCGCCGGCGATGATGCGGCCGGTATTGTCGTGATGATGGTGGTCACGCGCGGCAGCAGGCTGAATAGCCGATCCAACAAGGGCCGTCGCGATCAACAGGCTGCTAATGATTCTCTTCATGTCATTCTCCTCAGTGGCACTCGTCCCCCGATAAAAGAGAAATGCGGCAGCAAATCGTTTGTTCGATCAAACTTTGCGACAGGCGTTAATTCATGTCATTTTCTCAGCGGGGTCGCCATGGGGGTCGCGGTCAGGTCGCCGACTGCGTCGCCGTCGTCTCCTCCAGCACGTCTTCGGGAATATCGTCGAAAGACGAGTAGTTGAGGTTATAGAGCTTGGAATAGAGCTTGCCGTTTTTCATCAGCTGGCGGTGGTTGCCGCTCTCGATAATTTCGCCGTTCTGCAGCACGATGATGCGGTCGGCCTCGCGGATCGTCGCCAAGCGATGGGCGATGACGAGGCCGGTGCGATTTTCGAGCAGCTTCACCAGCGCCTTCTGAATCAGCATCTCGGTATAGCTGTCGATGTTGGCGGTTGCCTCGTCGAGCACGAGGATCTTCGCATCTGCCACCAATGCGCGGGCAAAGCTCAAAAGCTGGCGCTGGCCGAGCGAAAGATTGCCGCCGCGCTCGCCGAGAATGCTGTCGTAGCCATCGGCCAGGCGCATGACGAATTCATGCGCGCCGACGGCCTTTGCCGCCTCGATCACCTGTTCGCGTGTCGCTTCCGCCTTGTGGTAGCGGATGTTTTCGAAGACGGTACCGGTGAAGAGAAAAGGCTCCTGCAGCACCATGGCGATCTGTGCCCCGAGCGAATCCTGCGTCAGGTCACGCACATCGTGGCCGCCGACTAGCACCTGGCCTTGCTGCACATCGTAAAAGCGGTGGATCAGCGACATGCAGCTGGATTTGCCGGACCCGGTCGGCCCGACCAGCGCCACCGTCTCGCCGGGATTGACCTTGAAACTTACATGTTTCAGCACTGGATGTTTCGGATTGTAGCCGAAGACGACGTCGTTGAATTCGACCGAGCCGTCCATGTCGCGCGATAGCGCTTTGGCATTCGGCGCGTCCTTGATGTCGACCGGCACATCGAGCACTTCGGTCAGCCGCTGGCCGGAGGCCATGGCGCGCTGCATCACCGAATATTGCAGCGTCAGCGAACGGATCGGGTCGAAGAAGCGCTGGATGTAAAACAGGAAGGCGACGAGAACGCCGACATCGAGCGCCTGGTTGAGAACGCGGGCGCCGCCGACGACGATGACCAGCGCCATCGCCACGCCGGTCAGGCTATCGACGATCGGCACCATCACCTGCGCATAACGTGCCGCCGTCAGATGCGTCCGCAAGTTCGCATGCGCCTTGTCGTCATAAAGCGTGAAGTTGACGCCCTGCCGGTCCATGCTCTGGACGGCGCGCACGCCGTGGATGGCTTCGGCAAGGGCACCGTTGGCAACCGAATTGGTCTCGTGCGCGGCCATGAAGGATTTGCGGGCGAGCGGCAGCCAGAACAAGCGGACGATGAACAGCACCGGCAGCACCGAGAGCGTCAGCAGCCCCAGCTTGAAATCGAGATAAAGCATGACGACGACGATGCCGAAGAGCAGCACGATGTCGCCGACCGAGAGAACCGAGGTTTCGAGGAATTCCTGCATCGAGTTGACGTCGCCCTGCAGGCGCGACATCAGCCGGCCCACCTCGGTCTTGTCCATGAAGGAGAGCGAGACGCGCTGGAGATGCGAAAACATCGCCCGGCGGATATCGAAGAGCACGTCTTCCGCCACGCCACCGACCAGAGTCTCCTGCGCGTAGCTTGCCGCATAGTTGATTGATATGGCGATGGCGAAAGCGGCGATCGACCAGACCAGTGCCGAAGAGTTGCCGCCCGGCGACATGCCGTGGTCGATGGCATAACGGATGATCAGCGGGATCAGCAGCTGCATCATCGTGAAGGTCAGGACGGCAACGACCGACCAGAGGACCTGGCGGCGATAGGGACGAACGAAAACCCAGATGCGCTTGACGATATTGCCGTCGAAGGCCTTGCCGAACATCTCCTCCTCGACGCGATGCGAACCGACCACCGCCCGCGGCGGGCGGCGCCCATCCTCGCGAACGTCGGGACGCTCGGTTTCCAGTTCCTCGGCCATCTCGTTCCTCCTGCGGCCATTACATGGGATGGCCCGCAATATTCACTGCTTGTTTGCTCTTCCCCCAGCGGGGGAGAGGCGAGTTAGGCGCTCAGCACCTCGTCGCCTGGCCGAACCTGCAGGTCGTAGAGCGCCTTGTAGCGGCCGCCGAGCGACAGCAGCGCCTGATGTGTTCCGCGCTCGACGATCCGGCCGTCTTCGACGAACAGTATCTGGTCGGCATGCATCAGCGAGCTGAGGCGATGGGCGACGATGATCGTCACCCGGTCGGCGGCATAGCGGCGCATGGCGCTGCGGATGCGCTGCTCGGTGGCCGCGTCGATTGCCGCCGTCGAATCGTCGAACACCATCACCGCCGGCTTCAGCATCAGCGCCCGGGCGATCGAAAGACGCTGCCGCTGGCCGCCGGACAGTGAAACGCCGCGCTCGCCGACGACGGTGTCGTAACCGGTGGGCAGGCCGAGCACGTAATTATGCAGCTGGGCGCTTTCACTGGCGCGTTCGATGCGACCTTCCTTTGCCCAGGGGTCGCCATAGGCGATGTTGTTTTCGATCGTCGTCGTGAACAGGAAGGAATCCTGCTGCACGACGGCAACCGCCCGGCGCAGCGATTGCAGCGTTGCCTTGCGGATGTCCTGGCCATCAATGGTGATCTTGCCGCCGCTAACGTCGTAGAAGCGGGGAATGAGATGGGCGATCGTCGACTTGCCGCTGCCGGGAGGGCCGACGATGCCGATCGTCTGGCCGCGTCTGGCTTCGAAGGAGACATCGTGGAGCACGGTGCGCTTTTCCGAACCGGGATAGGCGAAGCTGACATTCTCGAAGCGCAGCACGCCGTCGGTCACTGCCAATTCCTTGGCATCCGGTGCGTCCTTGATCGCGATGTCGAGGTCGAGCAGGCTGAAGAGGCGCGAGCCGCAGGTGGAGGCGCGGGCAAAGGCATTGACCATCAGGCCGAGCTGGCGCACCGGCATCTGCAAAATGGTCATGAAGGTCAGGAAGGAGGCGAGCGTGCCGACGGTGATCTCGCCCGACGTCACCTTGCCGCCGCCGACGAAGAGCACCAGGCCCATCGCCAGGAAGAAGGAGAAGGTCATGGCGCTGGTATTGAGGACGCGGATGCCGACGCGTTGATGCGCGAGCGCCAGAGCATTCTTCGAGGCCGCCTCGAATTTCGACAGCTCATGATCCTGTGCGGCAAAGGCGCGCACGACGCGGATGCCGCCGAGATTCTCCTCCATGATGCGGGTCAGCACCGAAAGCCGCTCCTGCAGATCGAGCCAGGTGGCCCGCAGCCTGAGCTGCGTCGCCGAAGAGCGCCAGCCGACGAAGGGCACGAAAGAGAGCGCCAGGAGGCCGAGCACGATATCGGTCGACAGCAGCATATAGGCGCCGATGCCGATCAGGATCGACAGCAGGATCATTCGGACGAGCGCCGTGGAAAAATACATCCGCACGCCTTCGAGATCGAGCAGGCCGATGGTGATCAGATCGCCGGAATGCACCGTGTCGTGAAAGCTGAAAGACAGCCGCTGGATCTTCTCATAGCAGGCCAGCCGCAACTCGTAGCCGATGTGATGGCCGACGGCTTCGCTGTAATAGTTCTGGACCATGGTGAAGAGGCCGCGCAACACGCTGGCGCCGAGCAGGAGCAGCGCCGTGGTCAAAAGCGCGTCCTGCGCCGCCTGGCCCGCCGCGCCGCCGCTCATCGCCATCTGTGTGTGGTCGACCGCCTGGCCGAGAAGGCGGGGGATCATCAGCTGGAAGGTGGAAGCGACCAGCGTGGCGCCGATCGCAAAGCCCGATTGCCAGGGGTGGCGGAAGGCCATCATGGTGATACGCACCAATGTGAAGAGGCCTCGGCCCCAGCCTGCCGCAGTTGCAAGCGCCATCGAAGCCGAAGGCTTCGTCGCGCGTGTTAACGCATCGCTGCTCACGGTATTTTTTCCAATAGATGTGTGGTCGGACGCTGGCCCGAAAAGACGGCAAATCCATGAAGGGATTGATTGCGCCTTCACTTTTGCCGATTCCATTTGGGGGTTCAAGTAAAGAATTCACCAACTGGTTATTTTTACGTGAGGTCTCCTCGCGAGCTGGCGGGAACAATCGCATTGTGGGTTGGTTGCAGCAGGCAAACCCTGTCAGGCAATCATTACCGGAGAGAGACCATGCCGCTGAAAGCCCTCGCTCTTAACGCCACACTGAAGACCAGCGATGCCAAGGAGGCGTCCTCGACCGACCGGATGATCGCTCTCATCGACAAGGCGTTGTCGACCTATGACGTCAAGACCGAAGTGCTCCGGCTTGCCGATTTCAACGTCAAGCCGGGCGTCACATCGGATGAAGGCGCAGGCGATGACTGGCCTGATATTCGCACCAAGGTGCTCGCCGCCGATATCCTGCTGATGGCGACGCCGATCTGGCTCGGTCAGCCCTCCAGCGTCTGCAAGCGGGCGCTGGAGCGTATGGACGCCTTCCTCGATGAGACCGACGATCAGGGCCGCATGGTTTCCTATGGCAGGGTCGCGGCCGTCGCCGTCGTCGGCAATGAGGACGGCGCCCATCATGTGTCGGCCGAGCTTTTCCAGGCGCTGAACGATGTCGGCTTCACCATTCCGGCCAGCGCCGTCGCCTATTGGGTCGGCGAGGCGTTGGGTTCCACCAATTTCGTCGACCTCGACAAGGTTCCGAAGGTGGTGACGACAGCCGTCGACACGCTGGCGCGCAATACCGCGCATCTGGCCGGCCTGCTGAAGGCGAAGCAATATCCGGGCGAGGGTGACTGAAGCGCGCCGCATCGACGTTCTAAACCAAGTTATCTTTCAATGGCTTGAATTGCCGTGGCAATAAACCTCTTGCCATATGCGCCATTTCGCGCTTTCATACACTACTAGTTTAATAGACTATAGGCGAGCGTGATTGGTCCGCTTGTGCATTTCCGGGGCTTCCGGCTCGGACCTCGATCCTGCGGCAGCTGTCGTGAATGGCCGCATGAACCTCATTAACGCATGATCCGCTGTTTTATGCGTTGAAACCTCGATCGACCCACGGTGCGGATGAAACCGCAAAGGAGTTGCGATGACGGTTCAGGGACTTTTTTCGGCGCGCGCCAATGCGGCGGCGCTGATATCGGCGGTGCCGCGTATTGCCATCGTCGGGCGCGGCTTTTCCGGGATGATGACGGCGATCGCGCTGATGAAGACGCTGCGCGCGCCCTTCCACCTGCAACTGTTCGATCCGAATTCGTCGGTCAGCGGCGGGCAGGCGCTGGCGTCAGTGCGCGCCTCGACGATCCTCAACACCCGCGTGCGCGATCTCTCGGTGTCTGTCGGCGACAGTGACGATTTCAACGATTGGCTCTGCAGCAATGCCGCCTTTCGCGCCGCCGTGCCGGCCGCCATTCCCGGTTTCCGGCAGATCTTCGTGCCGAAGGAAATCTTCAGCGATTATGTCTACCAGCGGTTTTCGGAAGCGCTCGCCGCGCGCCGAGACATTACCGTCCAGGTCTGCAACGATCCGGTGGTGGCGATCCGCAGGAGCCACGGCAACCGTTTCCTGCTCGAAAGCGCCAATCCCGCCAATCCGCTGTTCGATACCGTGATGCTGGCCACCGGCTACGGCCTGAACGATCAGGATACCGGCGGTGAGGAGGTTTCGCCGGTCAGGGCCCAGCGCCTCGTGGCACGGCCACATGCGGTGTTGCTCGGCAGCGGCATTCGCGTCGTCGACCAGCTGCTGCAGCTGCGCGATGCCGGTTATGCCGGCCAGGTGACGATCATTTCCCGCCGCGGTTTCCTGCCCCAGAGCCATACGCCGAATTCCGCCGATCCGCTGTTCCCGGCCGAAGCGCTGCCTGAGAGCCTGCCGGAGATCGTGCGCTTCATCCGCCAGGCCTGTCGCGAGGCTGAAGAAGAGGGCCGAAGCTGGCAATCGGTGATGAACGGCCTCAGGAAACATGCCCGCTCGCTCTGGCGCTCGCTGCCGGCACGCGACAAACATCAGTTCAACCGGCACCTCCGGGCAATCTACGACAGCCACCGCAACCGCCTGCCGGAAGCCATGCACCTGCGCCTGAAACGCGAGCTGGCCGAAGGCCGCACGGTGCTGCGCCGCGGGCGGGCCGGTCGCCGGGGCCTGAGCGGCCTGTTCTTCACGCCGGCCGGTTCCTCTGCCAAAGAGGTCATCCATGCCGAGCGCATCATCGATTGCCGCTGTCAGGCGCCGGATCTTTCGGCGCCGCTGATTGAGAGCCTGTTTTCCGCCGGCCTCGCCATGCCCGACGAACTTTCGCTCGGGCTGGCGGTCAATGCGCGCGGCGAGCCATTCCTGGAGGACGGTTCGACCGTCGCCGGGCTCTTTGCCGTCGGCCCTCTCGGCCTCGGCAGCCTGCCCGACATCGATCTGGTGCCGGAGATCGTCTCGCAGGCTTATGCCGCTGCCGAACGGGTCGGCGAGCGGTTCTACCCACAGGTTAAGGCCGTCTGAAAATTGAGGCTGCTTCGGAACCATCCGTCTGCGTTTGCGTTATAAAGCGCTGGTGACTCAGAGGGGCCGATGGAAGTGCTGAATCGACATGATACGTCTCTTGACGACGAGGGGCGCTTTCGTCTTCTGGTCGATGCCATCACCGACTACGCCATCTATATGCTCAGCCCCGAAGGCATCGTCACCAGCTGGAATACCGGCGCTCAGCGCTTCAAAGGTTACAAGCCGTCCGAAATCCTCGGCGAGCATTTTTCCCGTTTCTATCTGGAAGAGGACCGCGCCGCGGGAGTTCCGGAGCGGGCGCTTGCGACCGCCAAGGAACACGGCCGGTTCGAGGGGGAAGGCTGGCGCCAGCGCAAGGATGGCAGCCGCTTCTGGGCGCATGTGATCATCGATCCGATCCGCCGTCCCTCCGGCGAGCTGATCGGCTATGCCAAGATCACCCGGGACCTGACCGAACGCAGAGCCGCCGAAAAGGCGATCCGCCAGAGCGAGGAACAGTTCCGCCGGCTCGTCCAGGGCGTCTCGGATTATGCGATCTATATGCTCGATCCCGACGGCAATGTCAGCAGCTGGAATTTCGGCGCCGAGCGGATCAAGGGCTATCGCCCGAAAGAAATCATCGGCCGGCATTTCTCGACCTTCTATACCCCCGAGGACCGAGCCGCCGGCGTGCCGGAGACCGCGCTCGGCGTTGCGCGCGGCGAAGGCCGGTTCGAGAGGGAAGGCTGGCGCGTCCGCAAGGACGGCACCCGCTTCTGGGCCAGCGTTGTCATCGACGCCATCCGGGATGATGAAGGCGATGTGATCGGTTTTGCCAAGATCACCCGCGATATCACCGAAAAGATGGAAACACAGCGCGCGCTGGAGCAGGCCCGCGAAGAACTCTTCCAATCGCAGAAAATGGAGGCGATCGGCCAATTGACCGGCGGTATCGCCCATGATTTCAACAATCTGCTGATGGCTGTGCTCGGCAGTCTCGAAATCCTGAAGAAGCGCATGCCGCAGGATCTGTCGCTGACATCGCTTGTTGATAATGCGATGCAGGGTGCCCAGCGCGGCGCGGCATTGACGCAGCGCATGCTGGCTTTTTCCCGCCGGCAGGAACTGCACATGGAGCCGATCGACGTCTCCGGCCTGATGCGCGGCATGATGGACATGCTGAGCCGTTCGCTCGGCCCGCTTACCAGGATCGAGACCTCTTTCCCCGTCAGGCTGCCGACGATCCTGACCGATCCGAACCAGCTGGAGATGGCGATCCTCAACCTCGTCGTCAACGCCCGCGACGCCATGCCGTCCGGCGGCCGGATCGTGCTTCGCGCGTCCGAGGAATCCGCGCCATCAGGCAAGGCTCCGCTGCCGCCTGGCCGCTATATAAGAATAGCGGTGATCGATGAAGGCGAGGGCATGGATGCAAAGACGGTGGAGCAGGCAACGACGCCGTTCTTCACCACCAAGGGCGTCGGCAAGGGTACCGGTCTCGGGCTTTCCATGGTGCAAGGCCTTGCGTCCCAGTCCGGCGGCCGCCTCATGCTGAAGAGCAGTCTTGGCGAAGGCACCACGGCTGAATTGTGGTTCCCGGTCGTCACTGTCGAGCGGACAGCCGAGGTCGCTATAGGCCTGACGCAACGCGCTGAAAATGCGTCGCGCCGGCTGCGCATCGTCGCCGTTGATGACGATGGTCTGGTGCTGATGAATACGACGCTGATGCTGGAGGATCTCGGTCACACCGTGTTCGAGGCCATGGCCGGCCCCGATGCGCTTGAGATCCTGCGCAGGCAGCCGGTCGATCTGGTGATTTGCGACCATGCCATGCCGCGCATGACGGGGGCTGAACTCGCCGAGGCGATCCGCGAGGAATGGCCTGAGATGCCGATCATTCTCGCAACCGGTTACGCCGAACTCCCCGAAGGAACCGGCATCGCCAATCTGCCCCGCCTCGGCAAGCCCTTCTCGCAGACCCAGCTCGCCGATGCGATCAGCCGGGTCGCTTCTTAGAGCAATTCCAGGAAAAGTGTGAAGCGGTTTTCCGCCCGGAATTGCGCAAAAACAAAAAGCGTGACCGGCGGCGCTACGCGCTACGCGTCTCGTCGCCATTATCTTGGATGACGGCGCGGTCGGCCCCGGCCGTGGCTGAAGTTGCGCCGCTGAGGAGGCGCTTTTCGGTCTCTTGCAGGTCAAGGATCGCGCGTTCGATCCGCTCAGCCGAAGAATCGCGTGCGGTTACGCGCCACCGGTGCTGCTGCCACAAGCCGACGAGCAGGCGTCGGCTCGGGACTTCGATCGTCTCATGAAGGAACCACGCTCCCCCCACCGCAACGAATAGCGCTACCGCGATGAGCGCCGGTTCCGGCATCACAGTCTCAAAAGTCCGATGCACCAGGAACATTATGGGGACGTGGAAAAGATAGAGGGAGAAGCTGATCGTCCCCAGAAACCTTATCGGTGCAGCTGCCAGGACATTTGATGCGATGGGAGGTTGTCGTGCGACGAGTGCCACGATGACGGCCGCGGCGACCGCACTTTGCAGGCTCCAGAATTCGGGCGAAAAACCAGGCGCGAGATGCCTGTAAGCGAAGAACACCGCCAGAAGGAACAGCGTGAAAATTCCCGTGAGGGCGGAAGGCGTCCATCGATCCCAGTAAGAATGCATCGCCCCGGCAAGTGCGCCGAAAAGAAAGTACGGGAGCTTGGAAACGAGCATGATTCCAGGCCCTGGCAATTCAAGCAGGCCATCCACGACGATGACCACTGCGAAGCCGACGATCACGCCGCTATAGCGGTGCGGCCGGGCTAAGCAAAGCCATAGGATTGGGAAGAGCAGATAGAATTGAATTTCGGGTGGAATCGACCAGAAAACGCCACTCGAGCCCAGCAGAAACACATGGCGCACAAAGTCCATCCCGCCCATGATCGGCTGAACGAAGTCCAGATTTGGTATGCCAGATAACATCGCCACGAGCAGAACGGCAGCCAGATAAACCGGATAGATGCGGGCAAAGCGGCTCACCAGAAAATCCAGGACGTTTTCTTTGGTCACCGGCCGGGAACCGTAGAGATGGGCCATCAGAAAGCCGCTGAGGGCAAAGAACAAGCCGACGGCTTCGCTGCCCATGGTCGTTACATGCACGGATGCACCCGGAAAGATAAGTCCGACATGGGCTTGAACGACCAGCAGCGCGGCGACACCGCGCAGGCCATCGAGACTGGGAATGTAATCCGGCCGGTTCATGGGCAGCTTTTATATGTTCTGTTCTCGTAAGAACTATCGGACATCACTTTACACGGTATTAATCCGGTTGCGCTCAGGCCACCGGGCGCAACCGCTGCCGGAGCTCGTACCGCAAGCGACAGTGAGCCCGGGCTACTCCCGGCGGCCTCTGCCGGTCTCGCCGCGAAGGATGAACACCAGCAAGGCCAGCACCATCGCCGCCAGCCCGTACCAGGTGATCGCATAGACGAGATGGTTATTGGGGAAATGGATGATCGTCAGGCCGCCGACAGGCAGGCCGCCCGGATTGGCGGCGGCATCCGCATCGATGAAATAGGGCGCGACCGCACTGAGACCGCGCTTTTGCGCGATCGCCGCGACATCGCGGGAATACCATCGGTCGGCGGCGAGGTCATTGGATTGCAGCAGCGATCCCTTCGGCTCGCTCATCCGCATCAGCCCGGTGATCTCAACGATGCCCGACAATTCGCCGTCGCGGCGCGTGGCCGGATCGCGCCGGTCTGTCGGAACGAAGCCGCGATTGACGAGAACGGCGGTGCCGTCGGCAAGCGTTAGCGGCGTCATCACCCAATAGCCGGGGCCGAGCGCCGTCGACGCATAGACCAGCGTCTCCTTGTCGTTCGCCAGCGTCCCAGCTGCGCTCACCCGCCGATATTCGTCATCGGCGGCATTGACCTTGGCCCCGTCGGCTTGGGTCGGGGCGGGCAGGGGGGCGGCATGCACACGCTGATCGACCTGGGCGATGAGATCACGCTTCCAGGCGAGCCGCTGCACCTGCCAGGTGCCGAGGGCTGCGAGACCTGCGGCAAGCAGCACCAGGCAGACGGCGAAGATCGCGCGTTTTGCCGGCGAAGGCGGTCGTTCCGATTTTTCCGAGGGAGCCTTGTTCATCGGCTGGGTCGATGCCGGCGGCGCTGCCGCCGGCCTTTCCTGCCGATCACGGCATGTTCTTCATCATCTCGGGGCTCATCGGCATCATGTTGGCGTTGAGATGATGCATGACCCAGAGCGAACCGGAGAGCGCGATGGCGACGATGATGATGGTGAAGATCAGCGCCATCATCGTCCAGCCGCCCTCGCTACGAGGGTTCATGTGCAGGAAGAAGACCATATGCACGACGATCTGGATGGCGGCGAGGCCCATCACCAGCACCGCCGTCACCGCCGGGCTATCGAACACGCCTGACATGACCAGCCAGAAGGGAATGGCGGTGAGGATGACGGACAGCACGAAGCCCGTCATGTAGCTCCGGAAGGTGCCGTGGCCGGCCTGATGGCCGTGGCTGTGGCCGTGATGCGCCTCGTGCGCGTCCTCGTGTGCGGGTACTTGCGAACTCATCCGAGGACTCCCAGCAGATAGACGAAGGAAAAGACGCCGATCCAGACGACGTCGAGGAAGTGCCAGAACATCGAAAGGCACATCAGGCGGCGGCGGTTGGCCTCGACCAGCCCGTGCATCGACACTTGCACCATCAGCGTGATCAGCCAGATGATGCCGAAGGTGACGTGCAGGCCGTGCGTGCCGACCAGGGTGAAGAAGGAGGAGAGGAAGGCGCTGCGCGTCGGCCCGGCGCCTTCATGGATCAGGTGGATGAATTCATAGAGCTCGAGCCCGATGAAGGCGGCGCCGAACAGGCCGGTGACGGCGAGCCAGAAAAGCGTTTCCGCCTTGGCGTTGCGCTCCATCTGCAGCATGGCGAAGCCGTAGGTGATCGACGAGAGCAGCAGCATCGAGGTGTTGAGGGCAACGATCGGCAGATCGAAGAGATCGGCCGGCGACGGACCGGCGGCATAGTTGCGGCCGAGCACGCCGTGCGTGGCAAACAGCACCGCGAAGATCAGGCAGTCGCTCATCAGGTAGAGCCAGAAGCCGAGATTGGTGCTGTTTTCCGGATGATGGTCTTCCGTCACGTAGAATTCAGGCTTTTCGGCCGTGTCGATGATCTGATCGCTCATGGTCATTACACCTGCTCGGCAAGCAGCGCGGTGCGCTTGCCTTCTGTTTCGGTCACCTCGTCGGCGGAGATGTGGAAGTCGCGCCGGTAGTTGAAGGTATGACCGATCGCCACGACCAGCAGACCGACGAAGGAGACGACGACCAGCCACCACATGTACCAGATCAGGCCGAAGGCGAGGGCGACGCTGATGCCTGAGAGGATGGCGCCGGTGCCGGTGTTCTTCGGCATGTGGATCGGCCGGAAGCCTTCCAGCGGACGCCCATAACCACGGTTCTTCATGTCGTACCAGCTGTCATGGTCGTGGACGACGGGCGTGAAGGCGAAGTTGTAATCCGGCGGCGGCGAAGAGGTCGACCATTCCAATGTACGGCCATCCCACGGATCGCCGCTGTCGTCGCGCAATTCCTCGCGTTTCATGAAGCTGACGACGATCTGGATCAGGAAGGCGGCAATCCCAAGCGCGATCAGGCCGACGCCGAAGGCCGCGATGATGAACCAGATCTGCAGCGACGGGTCGTCGAACTGGTTCATGCGGCGGGTAACGCCCATCAGGCCGAGCACGTAGAGCGGCATGAAGGCGAACCAGAAGCCGATCTGCCAGAACCAGAAGCTCATCTTGCCCCAGAAGGGATCGAGCTTGAAGCCGAAGGCTTTCGGGAACCAGTAGTTCACGCCAGCGAACATGCCGAAGAGAACGCCGCCGATGATGACGTTGTGGAAGTGGGCGATGAGGAACAGCGAATTGTGCAGCACGAAGTCGGCCGGCGGCACGGCGAGCATGACGCCGGTCATGCCGCCGATGACGAAGGTCACCATGAAGCCGACCGTCCATAGCATCGGCACCTCAAAGCGGATGCGGCCGCGATACATGGTGAACAGCCAGTTGAAGATCTTCGCCCCGGTCGGGATCGAGATGATCATCGTGGTGATGCCGAAGAAGGAATTGACGCTGGCGCCCGAGCCCATCGTGAAGAAGTGGTGCAGCCAGACGATGTAGGACAGGATCATGATCACGCAAGTCGCGTAGACCATCGAGGCGTAACCGAAGAGGCGCTTGCCGGAGAAGGTGGCGACGACCTCCGAGAAGATGCCGAAGGCCGGCAGCACCAGAATGTAGACCTCCGGATGGCCCCAGATCCAGATGAGGTTGATATACATCATCGGATTGCCGCCGAGGTCATTGGTGAAGAAGTTCGTCCCCGCATAGCGGTCGAGCGACAGCAAAGCGAGCGTTGCCGTCAGGATCGGGAAGGAGGCGACGATCAGCACGTTGGTGCAGAGCGCCGTCCAGGTGAAGACCGGCATCTTCATGAAGGTCATGCCCGGCGCGCGCATCTTGACGATGGTGGCGATCAGGTTGATGCCCGACAGCGTCGTCCCGACGCCGGCCACCTGCAGGCCCCAGATATAATAGTCGACGCCGACGCCCGGACTGTAGGCGGCCCCCGACAGTGGCGGGTAGGCGAGCCAGCCGGTCTGGGCGAATTCGCCGATGAACAGCGACAGCATGATGATGATCGCGCCGGCGGTGGTCATCCAGAAGGAGAAATTGTTCAAGAAGGGGAAGGAGACGTCGCGCGCGCCGATCTGCAACGGCACCACGAAGTTCATCAGGCCGGTGACGAAGGGCATCGCCACGAAGAAGATCATGATGACGCCGTGGGCGGTGAACACCTGGTCGTAATGGTGCGGCGGCAGATAACCCTCCGAACCATTGAAGGCGATCGCCTGCTGCACGCGCATCAGGATCGCGTCGGAAAAACCGCGCAGCAGCATAATGACCGCCAAGATCACATACATGATGCCGATCTTCTTGTGATCGACACTGCAGATCCAGTCGTTCCAGAGCGGACCCCAGAACTTGAAATAGGTGATGAGGCCAAGCACTGCGATGGCGCCGATGACGACGCCGATGAAGGTCACGACCAGGATCGGCTCGTGATAGGGGATGGCATCGAGGGTCAACCGGCCGAAGACGAACTTCAGGAGGTCAGGATTGGAAAACATGGAACAACCCGTTCATTATGTCTTGCGACGCAAAGCGCCAGGTTAATTGTTGTTGTTGAGCTGCGCCGGCGCAGGATCGGCGCCATTGCTCATGCCCGGCATGGAATGGCCGTCATGCTGCATGTCCATGCCGGGCGTGCTGTCCATGCCGGGCATGTCGTGCTGCATGCTGTTGCCGTCGCTGGTGTTGGCCGGTTCGCTGCGCGCCGGAGCGCCCGTTGCCGGCACGGTGGCCGCAGGCGCGACGATGCCTTCGTCGGCATGGCGATTGTCGTATTGCAGCTTGTCGCGGTTTTCCGCACTTTCCTTGCCGCCGCCGCCCTTCATGTCGATGTGCATCATCTCGTTCATGCACATCTTGCCCGGCTTGGCGCACATGTTGAGGACGGCGTTGTAGAGATCGGC
This sequence comes from Rhizobium sp. NZLR10, assembly GCF_019685125.1. Classification (NCBI taxonomy): domain Bacteria; kingdom Pseudomonadati; phylum Pseudomonadota; class Alphaproteobacteria; order Hyphomicrobiales; family Rhizobiaceae; genus Rhizobium; species Rhizobium sp. NZLR10. The sequence goes on from NZ_JABDWE010000006.1 coordinate 14,796, forward strand.
ATCGGCGCCGGCATAATAACGCACCGGTTCCTTCTCGCTCGGCTTCTCGAGCTTCAGATAGGCGTCGCGGTTGAGCATCGTGCCCTGCTGCTTGACGTTAGCCACCCAGGCATCGAAGCCTTCGCGGTTGAGACCGTGGAACTTGAAGCGCATATGCGAGAAGCCTGAGCCGCTGTAATTGGCAGAGAAGCCCTCATACTCGCCTTCCTTGTTGATAACGGCGTGCAGCTTCGTCTCCATGCCCGGCATGGCGTAGATCTGGCCGGCAAGGGCGGGAATGTAGAAGGAGTTCATAACCGAGGAGGCGGTGATTTTGAAACTGATCGGCATATCCACCGGGGCAGCGAGCTCGTTGACCGTCGCAATGCCGAGCTCGGGATAGAAGAACAGCCACTTCCAGTCGAGCGCCACGACCTCGACGGTTAGCGGTTTGGTATCGGCCGGAATGGCGCGCTCCGCATCGAGGCGGTCGAGTGGCCGGTAGGGGTCGAGCTTATGGGTGGAAATCCAGGTGACGGCGCCGAGCGCAATGATGATCGCCAGCGGCGCTGCCCAGATGATGATTTCGAGGCGGGTCGAATGGTGCCATTCCGGCGCATAAGTCGCAGCCGTATTGGAGTGGCGGTAGCGCCAGGCGAAGAGCAGCGTCAGGAAGATCACCGGTATGATGATCAAAAGCATCAGCACCGTCGAGATGATGATGAGATCGCGCTGTTGCACGGCGATGTCGCCGGAGGGCGCCATGACTACCATGTTGCATCCTGCCAGAAAAAACAGCGGCAAGACGGATAGAAGGCGGGAAAACTTCGTGAGTTTTTGCACGTCTCTAAGCTCTTGTTGTTTCGTTTGTTCCGCGACTAAAGCACTGAACCCGATCGCGACATGAGGTGTTTGGTCGCAGTGCAGCAAGCATGCCGCGCTGCGGCGTAAATCATGCTGCTCTATAGCTTCGAAATCCTGATGAAATCCAGAAGGATTTTTTCGCCAGCCCATGTTTCAGCTCCAATATATCCGCAAGAACCGGCCGGGCCAGCGTTTGCAGGAGAAATATCACCGTCCCGATCACGCAGTTTTTTTCATCCAGGCTTCATTTGAGCCGTGATGATGAACTATTTCAGTCTTACGGACTTGATAAGCCTGCGGGTTTGATCAAGATCACGCGTGGGGCGCCTTGCCGGAAGCGCCTTAACGAGGAGGCGTTTATGGCAACAACATCGCATTACGGACCGTCATCGTCGTCGCTGGAACGCGACGCGCGGCGCATTCACGACGACAAACCGGTTTCGCCAGGCAGCATCGCCGTCGGCGTGGTCATTGGCCGCATGTCGGAATTCTTCGATTTCTTCGTCTACGGTCTCGCCTCCGTGCTGGTGTTTCCACAGCTCGTCTTCCCCTTCGCGCCGGACAGGCTGACGGGCACCCTCTATTCCTTCGCCATTTTTTCGCTCGCCTTCCTCGCCCGCCCCGTCGGATCCGTCGTCTTCATGACCATCGACCGGATGTACGGGCGCGGCACCAAGCTGACGATCGCGCTCTTCCTGCTCGGCGGCTCTACGGCTTCGATCGCCTTCCTGCCGGGGTACGACGAGATCGGCGTCTGGTCGATCGCGCTGCTGGCGCTTTTCCGTCTCGGCCAGGGTTTTGCGCTTGGCGGCGCCTGGGACGGGCTTGCCTCGCTGCTCGCGCTCAATGCGCCGGCCAATCACCGCGGCTGGTATGCGATGATCCCGCAGCTCGGCGCGCCGATCGGCTTTGCGCTGGCAAGCACGCTGTTCGGTTATTTCGTCGCCAATCTTTCCAGTGAGGATTTCCTCTCCTGGGGCTGGCGTTATCCGTTCTTCGTCGCCTTCGCGATCAATGTCGTGGCGCTCTTTGCGCGTCTGCGGCTGGTGATGACCAAGGAATTCGGCACGCTGCTGGAGCAGCACGAGCTGGAGGCAGCACCAATCTTCGACGTGCTGCGCGTTCACGGCCGCGATATCTTGATCGGCGCCTTCGTGCCGCTCGCCAGTTTCGCCATGTTCCACCTCGTCACCATCTTCCCGCTCGGCTGGATGAGCCTTTACGGCAACCAGCCGATCGGCGCCTTCATGGTGGTGCAGGTGGTCGGCGCCATGGTCGGCATCGTCACGATCATCGCCTCGGGCCTGATTGCCGATCGCATCGGCCGGCGCGCCCAGCTTGCCATCTGCGCTGTCTTGATCGCCGTCTTCAGCTTCGTCGGGCCGATCCTGATCGCCTCCGGCAACAGCGGCCACGATGCCTTCGTCATCATCGGCTTCGGCGTGCTTGGCCTGTCCTTCGGCCAGGCGACCGGCTCGATCTCGTCGCGCTTCGGCCGCGGCTATCGCTACACCGGCGCCGCCTTCACCTCGGACCTTGCCTGGCTGATCGGCGCCGGTTTCGCGCCGCTGGTGGCGCTCAGCCTCTCCAGCCGCTTCGGCTTGACCTTCGTCGGCTACTATCTGCTGTCCGGCGCCATCTGCACGCTTGCCGCACTTGCCTTCAGCAGGGCGCTGGAACAGCGCGAATAGGCGGGCCTGAAGACACGGCCTGCATGGGAAACCGTGCAGGCTCGGTTTGCTGATAAATTTCAAACTTCGCTGTTCACTCGTCGTCATCCTCGGCCTTGTGCCGAGGATGTGCTACATATGAACCGGCTGCAGATGCTCGGGACAAGCCCGAGAAAGAGAGGTGGCCGGCTTTGTCAGTCGTCCGAGCATCCACGGGAATCATGCAGGCCGCGTTTTCGAATTGCGCAATTTCAATTATTGAATGCATTGCAATCTATAATTAAATGCATATCCTTATCGGCCTGAAAGAGGATATGCCATGGCTGCGGAAACCATCGATCATTCGACCCTTTCCCGCCTTGTCGACGCAGGAGCGGTCGATGGCGCGCATGTGGTCGGCAAAACCGGCGGTTGGTCCGTCGTTATCCGCTACGGCAAGGCAGAGCGCCCGCTCGCGGCTCAACGCAGCCGGCAGGTGCGTGTGTTCAAGCGCATGGACACCTTGGTCTCCTATCTCAAGGATGTCGGCATCTCGCAGTTCGATGTCGATGCGGCCGATTACGCCCCTCAGACGGCGTCGCGGCCGGATCGGGCCGCGGCTCTGCGTCGGACCCATGAGGCGGCCGAATACGACAAGTGGTTCCGCGAACAGGTCGAGGAAGCGATCCGGGAAGCCGATGATCCGAACGCCGTCTGGATTAGTGCGCAGGACGCCGAAGAGCGAATGGACAAGCTTCGGGCCGAACTGCTGGCGCAGCTGGAATCCGGAGATAAGGCTTGATCGTCAAATGGCTGCAGCAGGCTCTCCTGGATCGGGAAGGCCAGATTCGGCACATCTTCGCTCAAAATCCGCAGGCTGCAATTGCGTTGGATGATGTTATCCGACATCAGGCCAAAATGCTCGCCGATCACCCCGAAGCAGGACGTGGCGGCCGTCTCGATGGAACGCGGGAATTGGTCATCCCGCGCACTGCATTTCTGCTGATCTATCGCATCGACAGAAAAGTCCAGAGGGTGGAAATACTGCGCCTTCTTCATGGCGCCCAGCAATGGCCGCCGAAAGGCTGAATGCGCATTTTACTGCGCCATCTGCGGCTGCTTTGCCGCGCGGGCCGCGGTCAGTTCCGCCGTCGTGTGGTTCAGGCGGTCGGCGAGAACGCGCATGATTTCAACGGCCATTTCGGGGAAGTCGCTGAGCAGCTTCAGGAAGTGCTCCTTGCTGATGCGCAGCACTTCGAGCGGGGAGGTGGCGCGCACCGTTGCCGTGCGCGAGACATCGCAGAGGATGGCGATTTCGCCGACGATGGAATTGAGCTCGACATCGGCAACCTTGATCTCGCCGGCCGGTGAGGAGACGATGATGTCGGCGGTGCCGGAAAGAATCACATAGGCGGCGTCGCCGACATCGCCCTGATGGAAGAGGTTCTGACCGGCCTTGTAGGTCATGCGGTCGGAGGTGAAGGCCAAAAGCTTGAGCTTTGCTGGCGCAATCCTCGAAAAGATCGGCACCCGTCGCAGCATTTCGACTTCGTCTCTCAACAGCATGAGCGTTTCAATCCCCTGACGCCGGGTTCTTCGAACCAGATGTCTTCAATTCCGGGCGTCCCATCGGGAACACCTACCATCGCCGCCCCTATAGAATATTACGATAACAGTTCCTTGAACATCCCGTTTTTCTCGGAAAGTTCCGGATAGTTTCCGGCTTCCGCCAGTCCGCCGCGGTCGAAGAGCAGGATCCGGTCGAACACCTCTGCCATCCGGGCATTGGAAAGCACCCAGATGATTGCCGGCCGCTGGCCTTCTTCGTGAAGGTCTTCGACGATGTTGCGGGTGATCTGATCCTGAACGCGCTGGTCTAGCGCCGATAGCGGCCGATTGAAGATGAAATAGTCCGAGCGTTTCAACAGCGCGCGGGCAAGGTTCAGCTTCTGCCGCTGCACCATAGTCAGCCGCTTGCCGCCGGAGCCGACGTCGAATTCGAGGCCGATCGACAGAACATCGTCATAAAGGTCGAGCGCGTCGAAGAGCTCGCCCATGATGCCGCGGATGCGATCGGAGGCGTCGGCCTGCTGATAGGCGATGCGGCCGAAGAGCACATTGTCCATCAGGCTTGCAGACGGGGTGAAACGCTCGGCGTCGTAGCGCTCGATCAGCTCGGCGAGATCGGCCGGAATATGCTCGTGAAACTGCTTGCGGGCGTTGACGATCTTGCCCATCAGCTCGTCCGTCAGCAAGCCGAAGCGGTGGCGCGGCTCGATATAGGCAAAACTCAGCCGGATGATGGCCGAACGTTCCTCGGGCGTCGCGTCTTCGAAGCGGCGGCTTTGCAGTTTCTGCAGCAGCGCCTGATAGGTCGGAATGTCATCCGCCGTCATGAAGGTCAGCTGCTGGAAGAACGGATGGTCCGGCGGCAGATCATGGAAGAGTTCCACCGCATTCTCGGCGATCTCCAGGCCCATGGCATAGAGATCGGTGCTGAGGCCGGTTTCGCGGAACAGCTGCTGGAAATAGGGATGCGCGGCCAGCCTGCGATTGGTCATCAGCGGCCGCTTCATCGTGCCGAAGAGCAGGTTCTCGCCAACCGTCGCCTGGCCGTTATAGGCGTCGAAATCGAAAGGCACGACGATCGTGTCGAGCCCTTCGTCGCGCAGCCGGTCCCGGAGCGAGGCACGCAGTGCGACGACGTGATCGCTGACGGCCACATGCACGTCGGTGTTGACGGTCGATCGCAGCGCCAGATCCAGAATGTCCTGCGAGATCATCACGGCGTCGAGCACCGGGCGGATCGCTTTCAAAAGGTCTTCCGGCCCGCTGGCGCCGGCTGCCTTATAGTCCACCCAGTCGCTGTTGAGGTCGAGCGTCGGATTGCCGGCCTTCACCGCCTCGATGGAATGCCATTTGTATTCCAGCGCTTCCTGCTCGTCGTAGACCGGATCGGTCATCGGCGCGTGCTTGAGGCCGTAGAGCAGATTGCTGGCAAGCGTGCCATGGAAGAAGAAGGTGTCGGCCGAGGCGTAGGAGATGCGCCGGCCGGTGATCGATTCCGGCATAGCCAACAGGTCCTGCCCGTCGATGGTGATGCGGCCGGAATCCGGCCAGACCATGCGTCCGAGCGCTTCGGCGAAGGCTTCCGCGCCGCTGCCGTTCGGGCCGACGATCGCAACTGTCTCGTTCGGCTTGATCTCGACGGAGACGTGGTCGACCAGGCGGGCGCCGCTGTCATCGGAGAGTGAGAGGTTGGTGACAACGAACGCATGCGTCAGCGGACCCACCGGGGCAGTGGCGAGCTCCTGGATGCGGCTGTCGATCAGCGGCTCGACATTGAACTGCTCATAGACCTGCTGGTACTTCACCTGCACGTCCTGGCGCATCTGGTCCCAGTCGATCAGTTCCTTCAGCGGCCCGGGCAGGTCCTTATAGGCTGATATGACGGCGACGAGCTGGCCGATATCGAGCCTGCCCTGCAGCGCCAGGTAGCCGCCGATCGCGTAGAACAGGAAAGGGGTGACCTGGGCGAGGAAGTTGTTGATGAACTTCACCAGGAACTTCCACTGGTAAAGGTCGTAGCGGATCGAAAAGATCCGGCCAAGCCGCGAGGCGATGTCGGCGCGTTCGAGGTTGGAGGTGTCGTTGCCGTGGATCGTGCCAATGCCGTCGACGATTTCGCCGACGCGGCCGGAAAGCTCGCGTGCCGTCAGCTGCCGCTGGCGGCCGAGCTCCAGCAGCCGCTTGCGCATGCGAGGGATGATGATGGCCTGGACGCCGACGATGCCGGCGGCGATCATGCCGAGCCAGAAATTCTGGACGATGATGAAGGCGAGTGCGGTGATCGCCTGGCCGCCGAGAAGGGCAGGCGAGACGAAGGCATCGCCGGTGAAACCGCCCATCGGCTCTACCTCGTCCTTGATCATGGTGGCGATCTCGGCGGATTTTACCCGCTTGAAATGAATGGGCGGAAAACGCAGCACCCGGTCGACCAGCTCGAAGCGGATACGGCGCAGCATGCGCTCGCCAAGCCGGCCCTTATAGGTGTTGATATAGAACTTGAAGAGGCCGTTCAGCACCACCAGCGCCAGGAACACCAGGCTAAGGGCCATCAGCATCTGGAAGCGGTTGAGCTGCAAGCCTTGAAAGAACTCGACATGGCCGATCAGCGGGATGTCGTAGGCAATGTGCATGAAGGTCTGCCGTGCGCCCGGACCTTCGAAGCCGTCACCCTGGATCGGTCCGTTGACGATCTGCTTCGGCAGGTCGAAGGACAGGAAGTAGGGCACCATCGAGGCGGCGACGACAGCCAGAATCCACAGCTGCTGCAGCCGCGTGTTTTTCCAGATGTAGCGGGCGAGGCTTTTTTCCATGGCTAACCGTCAGCTTGCTGGGAAATTCCGGGGGCCGGGATGGGGAGGAATGTTGAGAACAGGACCATGCAGCCGGACCGCCGATATCGCAATGAAAACAAGGCGAAGCGACCGGCTGCAGAAACGCCGATTCTCGCCGGAACATTGCTTATATCACAGGAATTTTGGATTAGGCGAGCGATTCGGCCAGCATGGAGCGAATGATGCCAGCGGTTTTCTCGGCGCCGTCGAGATCGAGCAATACCGGCTCGCGGCGCGCCGTGGCGAGCGCCTTTTCGACGGCCTCTTTCACATGGCCAGCCGTCAGTCCGGTTTCCGGCAGGATATCGGCCAGATCAAGCGCCTGCAGCCGCTCGGCGCGCACCGTCTGCTCGGTCTCGCCGCCGACAACGAAGGGGATGAGGATCGCCCGGCATTCGGTGCGCAGGAGGTCGCCGACCGTGTTATAGCCGGCCTGCGAGATCGAAACCTTGGCGCCGCGCAGTAGCGAGGGAAAATCCTTGCGGAAGCGCACCAGCGTCACATTCGCAGGCGCGTCCTGCGACAGCGCGGCGAAATCGGCTTCCGGCAGGTTGGGACCCGATATCAGCAGCCAGCGGAGATCGGCGGGCAGCATCGCCGCCGCCTCTTTCGCCGCACCGATCAGCGCGGCGCCGACCGCGCCGCCGCCCGCCGATGCGATGATATCGAATATCTCGGTCGGTTCCGGCGCCGGCGGCGCTGCGACGAGGCCGGTATAACGCAGCCTGTCGGCGATCTCCCCTGTCAGCGGGAACGTGTCTTCGAGCCTGACGAAGCTCGGATCGCCGTGGACCAGCACGGCATCGAAATGCGCTTTGACCAGGGCGGCGGTTTCCGCGTCGCGGCCGGCCTTGCGGTTTTCCTGCAGGATGTCGCGCACCGAGCTCAAGAGTTTCGGTCGGGGCTCGGCCTTGTCGATTGCGGCAAGCAAAGGCAGCAGTTCGAAGCGCATCTGCCGGCGGCCGAAGGGAAAGGCTTCGATGATGACGACATCGGGCCTTGCTGCATGAAAGGCGTCAAGTAGCAGATCGCGGCGGGCATGGAGGAAATCCTCGCCCGCTGGCCGGCCATCGGCATCGGCGAGACCGGAGAAACCGGCATTGCTGGCAACGACCGCCGGCAAGGCCACGGTCTTCACACCCTCGCCCGGAAAACCCGGAACCGGCAGGCCGCCGGTGATGACGGTGACGTCGAAACCATCCTTGGCAAGCGCACTGGCGATGCGGCTGGCGCGGGCTATGTGGCCGATGCCGAGCAGGTGCTGGACGTAGAAGAAGATGCGCGGTGCCGTCATGACGCCTTCTGCCATTCGGCCTCGAACAGGCCGGTGAGCTGTCTGATGCTGGAGTGATAGTCGAAATCTTCGCGCACCCGCTTTTCGGCGGCGTCGCCGAGGCGCTTGCGCAGGGCCGGGTCGCGGATTGCCGCCTCCAGCGCTTTGGCAAGCAGCGCCGGATCCTCTGGCGGCACCACCAGGCCGTTTTCACCGTCCGTCAGCAGCTCCGGCACGCCGGATACGTCGGTCGAGAGGCAGGCGAGCCGCTGGCTCGCGGCTTCCACAAGCACGTTCGGCAGGCCGTCGCGGTCGCCGTTGGCGGCGATCCGGCAGGCAAGCGCGAAGAGGTCGGCGCGGCGATAATGATCGAGCACGTCTTCCTGCGCCATGGCGCCCTTCCAGACGATGCGGTCGGCAAGGCCGAGTTCGGCTGCCAGCGCCTTCAGCCTCGCAAGCTCCTCGCCGCCGCCGATATGCTCCATGCGCCAGTGGAGGTCGGCGGGCAACAGGGCCAGCGCGCGCAGCAGCACGTCGTAGCCCTTCTTTTCGACGGCGCGGCCGACGCTAAGGATGAAGGCGGGATCGGCGGGGTCGCTGCCGGTCCTGTCCGAACGCTCGCCGGCAAAATGGCCGAAACGGGCAAGATCGAGCCCGTGGTAACTTAGGTGCACCGCATCCTTGCGGGACGTCAGTGCGCGCATGTGCTCATAGCCCGTCCTGGTGCAGGTGACGGCCCAGCGGGCACTGCCGAGTTTCTCGTGCAACTCCCAGTCGGGTGACGTCCATATGTCCTTGGCATGCGCCGAACAGGTCCAGGGCGTGCCGGTGAGGATGCTCGCATATTCCGTCACCGAAGCCGGTGTGTGGATGAAATGGGCATGCAGCCATTGCCCGCCGTCCGGCCATTCTCGTCCCAGCACCAGTGCCTGGCCAAGACGGCGGAAGCGGTTGCGGGAGAGGTCGCGCGTGAGGTCGGCGAGGAAGCGTTTGATCAGCGCCTTGAAGCCCGGTTTGGAAAAACCGGCGACCAGGCCCTTCAGCACGCGGATCGGCTCTTCATGCAGATATTCCGGCAGGTAGACGACCCGCGCCCTGATCTCGTCATGCACGGGATGGCGCTTCTTGTCGGTCGGCCGGCGCATCGAAATCAGCGTGAGGTCGAAGCCGGCCTTTTCGAGGCCGAGCAGCTCCTGGGCGATGAAGGTTTCCGAAAGGCGGGGATAGCCTTTCAGCACGACGAGGATCTTGCGGCGTGGCGGCAAGGCTGTTCCCTATTCCGCGCCGACGAGGGAAAGGTGGCTGCCGCGGCCGTCGATCCATCGGCCGACGGTCTGCGAGATGTGGTCCAGCCCCTCGAGATGCATATTGCTGCCGCTCTTTGATGGCGGCAGCCGGGAGGGAAGACGCTTCAGAGCCTCGGCCATGATGGTCGGATCGACCGATTGTTCCGGCAGCAGCATGTCGACGAGTCCGAGCTCGCTTGCCCGCTGGGCGCGCAGCAACTGTTCCTCGCGCGGCTTGACGCGCGGCACAATGAGGGCCGGCTTGTCGAAGGAGAGGATCTCGCAATAGGTGTTGTAGCCGCCCATCGCGACGACGCCGGTGGCGCCGTCGATCAGCTCTTCCATGTGGTTGTCGAACTCGATCACCTCGATATACGGGATGGCTTCGCCCTTCTGCACCAGCTTGGCGCGCTCGGCGGCCGGCATATAGGGTCCGAGCACGACGAGCGCCTTCTGCGTCAGCGTCGGATCGGCCTCGTAGGCGTTCATGACGTCGTGGACGAGATCGGAGCCGTCGCCGCCGCCGCCTGTGGTGACCAGGAGGTAATTGTCCTTGCGGGCGTTGACCGAGGTCTTGCCCTTGGAGACGCTGCGCTGCAGAAAACCGACGAAATCCATCTTCCGGCGCAGGCTGGCCGGCACGTCGAGACCAACAAGCGGATCGTAGAAATCAGGCGGGCCATAGACCCAGACGCTGTCGTAATATTGGTCGATCTTCTGCATGATGCCGTTCCTCTTCCACTCGGCGTCGAGCAGATGCGGCGCGTCCATGACTTCGCGCAGGCCGAGCACCAGCACGGTGCCGCGGGCCTTGAGATAGGCCAGAGTATCCTCGACCTCCCCTTTCAGTCCCATCGGCTCCTTGTCGACGATGAAAATATCGGGCTGGAAGGTCTCGGCCGTATGGCGGATGCTCGATTCGCGCATTTTCAGCGTCTCGTGCAGGTCGATATGGCTGGCGAGCGACGTATATTCGCCGTTGCGGAGCTTGATGACGCTCGGGATCTTCACGAAGTCGACGCGGGCGCGGTAATCGAACGCGCCGGCGATCGTCGCCCCTGAAATGATCAGGATGTTGAGGCCGCGATAATCCTCGACCAGCGCATGGGCGATGGCGCGACAGCGGCGCAGGTGGCCGAGACCGAAGGTGTCGTGGCTGTACATGAGGATGCGCGCATCTTCGAGTCGTCTGGACATGGGCATCCCTTCTGGGCTGAGCAACATGGTTAGTACCCCCACCGTCCGGAGGCCAGGAGATGGGGGCGGTGCCGTGAGGCGCCGCGGAACTTCCTGCTATTTGTAGGGATCTGCCGCATCACGCAAGCCGTCTCCCAGAAAGTTGAACGCCAAAATGACAAGAACAACAGGAATGATCGGATAGAGCAACCAAGGATAAAAGGCGATGACGCTGACGCTTTTTGCCTCGGTCAGCAGAATACCCCAGCTGGTGATCGGCGGGCGAAGACCGAGGCCCAAGAAGGAGAGTGCGGTCTCGCCGAGGATCATGCCGGGGATTGAAATCGTCGCCGAGGCAATGAGATGCGACATGAAACCCGGCACCAGATGCCGGCCGATGATGCGCGGCGTGCTGGCGCCCATCAGCTGTGCCGCCTGGACGTAGTCCTCCTCGCGCAACGCCAGCAGCTTGGAGCGCACCGCGCGGGCAAGCCCCGTCCAGTCGATGATGCCGAGGATGACGGTGATGCCGAAATAGATGACGATCGGGCTCCAGGTCACCGGCATGATCGCCGCCAGCGCCATCCACAGCGGCAGGCTCGGCAGCGATTGCAGCACTTCGATCAGGCGCTGGACGATGAGATCGAAAATGCCGCCGCGATAACCGGCAAGGCCGCCGATGACGATGCCGAGCACGAAGCTGATCGAAATGCCGATCAGACCGATCGTCAGCGATATCCGTGCGCCGTAGAGAATGCGCGACAGCACGTCACGGCCGAGCCGGTCAGTGCCGAGCAGGAACATCTGCCCGCCGATTGCCGGGCAGACCAGATGATAGTTCGAGGCGGCAATTCCCCAGAATTTATAGGCATCGCCGCGGCAGAAGAAACGGATCGGCTGCACGTCGTTCGTCTTGTCGGCATAGACGCGGTGCAGAGTGTCGAGATCGAGCGTCATGCTGCGGCCGTAGACGAACGGACCGACGAAGCTGCCCTTGTCGAAGAAATGGATGCTTTGCGGCGGCGCATGGATGAAATCGACGTTGCGCGTGTGCAGACCGTAGGGCGCCAGGAATTCGACGATCAGGATCATCAGGTAGACGAGGGCGAGAAAGATGCCGGAGATCAAGGCCAGCTTGTGCTGCTTGAACTTCCACCACATCAGCTGCTTTTGCGAGGCGAGATGGATGCGCGATTGCGCCGCCGTCATGGTCTCGGTCGCCAAGGGGTCGAAAGGCGCGGTCGAGACATAATGCGGAAGCGGCGCGCCGGGTGCGGGAAGGGGCGACATTATTTGGTGCTCCTGCCTTGCAGACGGATGCGGGGATCGAGAAAGCCGAGGGCGATGTCGGAGATCAAAACGCCGATGACGTTGAGGAAGGCCAAAAACATCAGGAACGAGCCGGCGAGATACATGTCCTGGCTCTGCAGCGCCTTGATGAGCATCGGTCCCGTCGTCTCCAGCGACAGGACGATTGCAACGATCTCGGCGCCCGAGATGATCGACGGCAGGATCGAGCCGATGTCGGCGACGAAGAAGTTGAGCGCCATGCGCAGCGGATATTTGAGCAGCGCCCGCATCGGATGCAGACCCTTGGCGCGCGCTGTCGTCACATATTGCTTCTGCATCTCGTCGAGCAGGTTGGCGCGCAAGCGGCGGATCATGCCGGCGGTGCCGGCCGTGCCGACGATGATGACGGGGATCCAGAGATGGGAGAGGATCGACCGCGCCTTCTCCCAGCTCATCGGCGCCGAGATATATTGCTGGTCCATCAGATGGCCGATCGAGATGCCGAACCAGATATTGGCGAAATACATCAGGATCAGCGCCAGCATGAAGTTCGGTATGGCGATGCCGAGCAGGCCGAAGAAGGTCAGCCCGTAATCGCTCCAGCTATACTGGTGCGTGGCCGAATAGATGCCGATTGGAAAGGCGATCAGCCAGGTAAGCAGGATAGTGGTGAAGGAGACGAGGATCGTCAGCCACAGGCGCTCGCCGACGACGTCGGAGACCGGCAGCTGGTATTCGAAGGAATAGCCGAAATCGCCGTGCAGCATGCCGCCGACCCAGTAGAAATAGCGCACGATCTCCGGCTTGTCGAAGCCGTATTGCTGGCGCATCTCCTCGATTTCCTGGAGGTTGGCGGTCTCGCCGGAGGCGCGCAGTTCGGCGATCTGGCTTTCGAAGAAGTCGCCCGGCGGCAGCTCGATGATGGTGAAAACCAGCGCTGAAATGACGAAGAGCGTCGGCACCATGGCGGCGATGCGCCAGAGAATGTATCTGAGCACGCCTCAGGCCTCCTTGTACCAGAATGTATCCGGCATGTAGATGCCGAGATAGGAGGTGGGATCGAAGCCGTAGAGGGCTTTCTCCGGCAGGTTCTGCAGCTTGGCGGCGCAAAGGACCGGCTGCAGCGTGCTGTTGATCAGCCCGATCGAGAACACCTGCTGCGTATAGAGCGACAGCATCTTGTGCCAGATCACCTGGCGCTCCTCGAATTTCGCCGTCGAGCCCCATTGGCCGAGCAGGTCGACCAGTTCGGCTGCTTCCGGCAAGTCCGGTGCGGCGCCCTCCTGGCCGGCGGAGAGGTAATGCATGCCCCAGAGCGGCCATTGCAGCTGATCGTCGAGCGTCGGCGCCAGCCCTGAGGGCGACATGTCGGCCGTCGGCACGCCATTGTCGAGCCCGTACCAGATCGACATCATGATCGAGCCGCTCATGGCGCGGTTGCGGAAGACGTCGCGCTGCGAGGTGCGGGTATAGAGCGCAAGGCCGATATTGGCCCAGTGATCGTGGACCAGCTCCAGCACGTCGGTATCGAGATTGCTCTCGCCGGCGGTTTCGACGGTGATCTCGGCGCGCCGCCCGTCCGGCAACAGCCGGATGCCGTCATCGCCGCGCTGGGTCAGGCCGAGCTCATCGAGCAGGCGGTTGGCCTCGTCGACATCGAACTTCACGAAGGCATCGGCATATTCCTGTTTGAACAGCGGACTGTCGGGTAGGACGGTATCGGCACTCGGCGTGCCGAGGCCGTAGAAGGCGACCATGTTGATCTCGTGCCGGTCGATCGCCAGCGACAAGGCGCGGCGCAGGCGCACGTCGCGGAAAAGGCCGCGCCACACCTCGTCGGCGCAGTTGAGGTTCGGCAACAGCGTGATGCGCGAGCCGCGCGCCACCTTCCAGAGATTGACCTTCACCGGGAAGCGCTTCTCGGCCTCCTTCAGGAAGGTGTAGTCGTTGAAATCGATGCCGGTCGCCTGCAGGTCGGCCTCGCCGGCACCCGCCTTGGCGGCGATGATCGACGAGGAGGAGACGTTGAGAATGAACCGGTCGAGATAGGGAAGCTGCCTGCCGGTCTCGTCGACGCGGTGGAAGAACGGATTGCGATCGAAGACGAATTGTTCGGCCGGCAGCGGCGTCGTATTGCGCCAGGGATCGAGCGTCGGCAGGTTGGGATTCTCAGGCCGGTAGGAGCGGGCCATCTTGATGTGCAGGTCCTGCCACTTCTTGACGCGGTTGGCCTGCATCATCTGGTCCATCTTCGCCTGGTCAGGCTGGAACTTCTTATGGAACTGCTTGAGATAATGCGCAGGCCCGACGATGACCAGCGGGATGGGGCCGGCCAGCGTCGGCAGGAACATCGGGTTGGGTTTATCCCAGGTGTAGCGCACCGTCAGCGGATCGAGCATCTCGAAGCGCGGCAGGCTGCCATGAGGGCGAAGCTCCAGCGCACCGCCGCCGGGCGTCAGCTTGTCGTTCAGGATGACGTCTTCCCACCAGTAGCGGAAATCGTCGGCCGTGAACGGCTGGCCGTCTGACCATTTATGGCCCTCGCGCAGCGTGAAGGTGAAGACGGTGTCGTCCTCCGAGCGGAAATCGGCGAGGATATCCGGCTGGAACTGCAGGTGCTTGTTGTAGCCGACCATGCGGGCATAGCCGTAGATCGTCATGAAGCGGATGTCGCGCTGGCTGCCGATGATGGTGCGCACCGTGCCGCCGTAGCTGCCGGGTGCAAGCCCCATTTCCTTCAGGTTGACGATGCGAGGGCGAGCGGGAATGCGCTCGGCCATCGGCGGCAGGCTGCCGGATGTGAGCTGGTCCTTGAGGAATTCCGGCTCGCCGGCCTGTTGCGCCCGAAGCACCGCCGGCGCGATCGCTGCGCCGACAAGGCCGCCCAGAAAAATGCGACGCGTCACCATCCGCGCAACTCCTTGGCATCGGCGCCTTTGCGGGCGCGCACCAGATGGCCGTCGCCGAGATCGGCATAGGCAAGCTCGGAGGCGTCGTCATGCGCGGCGGTGAAGGTCGCGCCCCAGTTCTGCTTGTCGGCAGCGCCGTTTTCCCGGAGCGCCTTGAAATCGAGCGGCCGGTCGAGATCGGGGAAGGGGACGGCGGCGAGCAGCGATTTCGTATAGGGGTGCACCGGGTCGCGCAGGATGATCTCGCGCGGCGCGATCTCGACGATGCGGCCCTTGCACATCACCGCGATGCGGTCGGCCATGTAATCGACGACGGCGAGATTATGCGAGATGAAGAGATAGGTCAGCCCCAGCTCTTTTTGCAGATCCTTCAGCAGATTGAGGATCTGCGCCTGGACGGAAACGTCGAGAGCCGAGACCGGCTCGTCGAGGATGACGAGCTTCGGGCCGAGCGCCAGGGCGCGGGCGATGCCGATGCGCTGGCGCTGGCCGCCCGAAAAACTATGCGGGTAGCGGCTGAGATAACGCTTGTCGAGGCCGATCGCCGCCATCAAGCCTTCGACCTTGCGCTTGCGCTCGTCACTGTCGCCGCGGTCGTGGATCTCCAGCGGTTCGCTGAGGATGTTGCGCACCGTCATGCGCGGCGAGAGCGAGGAGACCGGATCCTGGAACACCATCTGGATCTTGGTGCGCATATCCTGCAACGCTTCGCCGCGCACCGAAAGCACGTCGATTACGTCCTTGCCGTCGTTGAACACCACCGCGCCGCTGTCGGGTGTGATGGCGCGCATCAGGATCTTGCTGAGCGTCGTCTTGCCGCAACCGGATTCGCCGACCAGGCCGAGGCATTCACCGCGGCGGATGTCGAAGCTGACGTCGTCGACGGCGTGCACGACGGCGGCTTCGTGCTTGCCGAGGAAACTGCGCTTGCGCGTCTTATAGGTTTTCGAGAGGTTGGCGACCGAAAGCAGTGTGCCCGGCGCCTCCGCCTGCAACGGCTTCTTCTTGCCGACGAGGGTCTCGAGATTGACCGGCACGTCGCGCAGCGCCTTCAGCCGCTCGCCGGGTTTCATGTCGAAATGCGGAACGGCGGCCATCAGCGCCTTGAGATAGGGATGCTGCGGATTGCGGAAGATTGCCTCTACCGGCCCGGCCTCCATGATCTCGCCGTGATAGATGACGACCACCTCGTCGGCCATATTGGCGACGATGCCGAGATCGTGGGTGATGAGCAGCATCGCCATGCCGAGCTTGGCCTGCAGATCGCGCAGCAGCTCGAGGATCTGCGCCTGGATCGTCACGTCGAGCGCCGTTGTCGGCTCGTCGGCGATCAGCAGCGCCGGCTTGCAGATCAGCGCCATGGCGATCATCGCGCGCTGGCGCATGCCGCCGGACAGTTCGAACGGATACATGTCGTAGGTGCGGTGGGGATTGGAAAAGCCGACGAGGCCGAGCATTTCCTCGGTCTTCTCCCGTGCTTCCTGCTTGTCGGCTTCGGTATGGATCAGCAGCGCTTCGCCGATCTGGTTGCCGACGGTGTGCAGCGGCGAGAGCGAGGTCATCGGCTCCTGAAAAATCGTCGCCATGCGCCGGCCGCGCAGGTCGCGCATTTCCTCGCTGTCGCGCGAGAGCGACAGAATATCGGTCGCGGTGCCGTCGAGCGGATCGGTGAAGAGGATGCGGCCGGAGGCGCTGGCCGGGTTGGGCAGAATGCCCATGACCGACTGGCTGATCACCGATTTGCCGGAGCCGGATTCGCCGACGAGAGCGGTGACCTTGCCCGGAAGGATGCGAAGATTGGCTTCCTTTACGACGCGCAGCCGGTCGCCGAAAACCGAGAAGGAAACGTCGAGATTTTCAATACGCAACAAATCGGCTGCAGACGCCATACCAATGAAATTCCCCAGTCTTCTATGTTCCCGTTGAGGCAACACTATCGTACCGCAAACGGGGTGTCTAGCAGATGACAATCAAGGGAAAACTGCCACGTCCCGCCGAAGTTCCCCAGGCGGGATGCGCAGATTTATGGCAGGAGTTTCGTGGCTTTACTGGATGAACTTCTCCATGGTTGTGCGCTCGACTTGTTTCTTCGCGTCACGGTGCAGGAGAATGACCTGCTCGGCTTCTGAAAGTCCGTTCTGGACGGCCTCGCGGAAGCTCTCGTCGACGTTGATCTCGGGGGTGGGCGCACGCGGCTGCAGCACCGTCACCTTCTGGCGGATGCCGCGCAGCTTTTCTTCGCCGAGCGTCGTCCATTCGCCGCCGCAATAACCGGCGAAGGCCTGGCTGGCGACGACCTCGCGGCCGTATTTCTTCGTCAGGATCTGCAGGCGCTGCACCTCGTTGACCGCCGAGCCGAAGGCCGAGAAGGTCAGCCGATCCTTGAGGCCGACATTGCCGAACATGACGTTGCCGACGTGCAGGCCGATGCCGTAGCCGACCTTGCTGAGGCCTTTCTGCTCGCGATCCCTGTTGAGTTCGGCAACCCGCGCCTGCGCTTGATGGACGGCGGAAAGTGCTGCCTCGCAGGCGATTTTCGACGGGTCCTTGTGGCGCCCGCAGGGGTAGACGGCGAGGAAGCCGTCGCCGAGGAAACTCAGTATCTCGCCGCCATTGCGGTTGAACGGCGCGGCGATCGCGTCGAAGAACTGGTTCAGCGTGTCGATATAGGCCTGGCGGCCTTCCTTTTCGGCATACACCGTGGATTCGCGCATGTCGCCCATGACCAGGGCGGCGCGGATCGTCTCGCCGTCGCCGCGGCGGATCTGGCCGTTCAGCACCCGCTTACCGGCATCGCCGCCGAGATAGGTGGTCAGCATGTTGTTGGCGAGCTTGCCGAGCACGGCCATCTTGGCGGCGACGGCCAGATGGTTCTGCATTCTCAGCAGCGCATCGATCATGTCGTCGGAAAAGCCGTTATGGTGGTCGGTCGACCAGGAGCCCATCATGCCCTGCACCGAACCGTCGCCGAAGGGCTGCACGAAGGCCAGGTAATCGGTGATAGCGTCCTTGCGCAGGTCCTCGAAGATCGGGAATTCGGCCGGCCCTTCCTGCATCAGCCGGCGGCGGATGTGCTGCAGATTGTTGTCGAGCAGGTAATAATAAGGGCTCTGCAGGAAGCGGTCCGGCTTCTGCCCGGCCGGCATGCGGAAGCCCTCGATGGTGACGCCACTGGCGCGCCGCCAGGTGAAGCTCAGCGCGTCGTAGAGCGGATGCAGCATCGAAAAGGTCAGATGCACGCGCGCAATCGGCAGGCCGGCGGAGGCGAGCCGTTCGCAGAAACCGCGCACAATGTTTTCCAGCTCGTCTCCGGCCAGCGAAGAGTTCGTCAGCCATTCGGCGACCCGGTCCAACAGGATGGAGGAGACGCTGGATTCGATCGTGCTCATTCTCGGTATGATCCTCATAAGCCACGCCATCCTCAAGAGCCAAAAATCCCCCGGCCGGCACATTTTCATGCGCAGGTCACAAGGAAATCAGGATGTACGAGCGGTATTATTTGTCAACGATCTGCCGAGAGCCCGGCAGCGGCACCCCTTTGCTCCCTATCGGGGGATCGGAGGGGCGGTCCTTTCACGGCGGTTCATTATCAAAAGTCAAAATAGGGATGCTGCAAATGCGAAACAATGGGATCGGCATTTTTTGTGCCCTGAAGTTGCAGCAAAGGATGGCGGCGGGGCATTTTGGCCACACCCCGGCTAAGGGGTTTTCAAATATGTCGGCGAGACCTGCCCCTCATCCGCCTGCCGAGCCGCGACCTCTCCGTTCCCACCCACCTCGCGCAGGGCACGTCCCCTCTCCCCGTTTTTACGGGGAGAGGGCTAGGGTGAGGGGAAGCCACTGGCATCGACAGGACGGCATGCCGCCGGGAAAAGAGGAACATCCGCCCCCGGGTTTAATTCACCGCAATCATGCATTAGATCAGCTTCCTGAATTTCCCCGTTTGAAAGATCCCGCCTTGGCTCTCTCCACCTTCGATACGCTTTTGCAGAAGATCGACACCCGCGCGGCGCGTGCCGGCATCATCGGGCTCGGTTATGTCGGCCTGCCGCTGGCGATGGCGGTGGCGCGCAGCGGCTTTGCGGTCACCGGCTTCGACATCGATCCCTCCAAGATGGTGGCGCTCGATGCCCGCCGCTCCTATATCGACGCGGTCAGCGACGCAGCGCTTGCCACCGAGATCAAAGCAGGACGCTTCGAGGCGACGACCGATTTCGCCGGGCTTGCCGCCTGCGACGTCATCATCATCTGCGTGCCGACGCCGCTGACCAAACACCGCGATCCCGACCTTTCCTTCGTCGAGGCGACGTCGCGCTCGATCGCCGCGCATCTGCGCCCCGGCCAGCTCGTCGTGCTGGAATCGACCACCTATCCCGGCACGACCGATGATATCGTCAAGGTCATTCTCGAAGGCACCGGGCTGAAGTCCGGTTCGGACTTCTTCGTCGGCTTCTCGCCGGAGCGGGAGGATCCCGGCAACCAGAATTATCATACCGCCACCATCCCGAAGGTCGTCGCCGGCGACGGCACTGAGGCGCTGTTCTTGATGAAGGCCTTCTACGGTGCGGCGGTCTCGACCGTCGTTCCGGTCTCCTCGAACGCGACGGCCGAGGCGGTGAAGCTTACCGAAAACATCTTCCGCTCGGTCAACATCGCCCTCGTCAACGAGCTGAAGACCGTCTATGCGGCGATGGGCATCGATGTCTGGGAAGTGATCGACGCGGCCAAGACCAAGCCCTTCGGCTATATGCCCTTCTATCCCGGCCCCGGCCTCGGCGGCCATTGCATCCCGATCGATCCCTTCTACCTCACCTGGAAATCGCGCGAATACGAGCTGCCCACCCGCTTCATCGAGCTCGCCGGCGAGATCAATTCGGCAATGCCGCGTTATGTCGTCGGCAAGCTTGCCGAAGCCCTCGACATCCGCGCCGGCAAGGCGCTGAGCCGCAGCAAGGTGCTGGTGATCGGGCTCGCCTACAAGAAGAACGTTGCCGATATCCGCGAGAGCCCATCGCTGCGGCTGATCGAGATCATTGAGGAACGCGGCGGACGGGCCGATTATCACGATCCCTTCGTCACCGAGATCCCGCCGACACGCGAATACCAGGCGCTGAAGGGCCGCCAATCGGTGGCGCTGACGCCGGAAGCGGTCGCCGGTTACGATGCGGTGCTGGTCGCGACCGACCATGACAGCGTGGATTATGCGACGCTCGCAAAAAGTGCTGCGCTGATCATCGACACGCGCAACGTCTTCAACCGGCTCGGGCTTTCTGCCGGTCACATCATCAAGGCGTGACGGCCACAGCTAAGAAGGGAGGCTCGATGGCACCCGTCGGCATTGCCTACGATGACGGCGACAAGGAAACTACCCGAACCGGTCGTTGCCGTTCCCGCTAAGTCGTTGCGTAAACCAGGATGAGATCAGCCCGTCGCCGTCAAAGCGGCGGGTTGCCTTTCTTCGGTGCGCGTCTCAGATGACGGGCGGCGTTGCAGAAAGCGACTTGCCGGTCATCCGGCTGGCGGCCACCGCATAACCGCCTGATGCACCGTCGATGAAATGCATGTGGTCGCGCGAAATCGGCGTCGGCACGAAGCAGGTCATCAGCGCCGAGGCCTGCCGATGCAGGCCGTAGCGGGCAATGCCCCTGGCCCGCGCCGCTTCCAGCAACGTCTCGATCCGTTTCAGATGTTCGGCATCGACGTCGACCGTCATCTTCAGCCCGTCGTCGAACTTGCGGAAATCGGAATTGCCGGCGACGTCGCTTTTGTAGCGGCGCGCGTCGAAGCGGCCGAGCGGAATGCCGAGCCTGTAGAACAATACGGTAACGGCGAGCTGCAGGAAGATGAAGAGCTTCTGCCGCAACCGCCGACCGGCCGGCGCGGTGGCCTTGGCCTCGCGATTGATGCCGTGCAGCGAAAAGGCGAAGTTTGGGCCGCCGGCCGGCACCGGATGGCTATCGCGGTTCTGTTCGGTGGTGATGGCGACGATACCGTTGACGAGCTCGCGGAATTCTTCGCCCGGGCGGCCTTCGCCGGGAACCGCGATGATCGAGACGATCTCGCCGTTTTGCGCATCGATCGGGCTCCAGCGGCAGGAGAGGCCGGTGAGATCTGGGCGGGTTTCCGGGGCGGCGCGGTCGACGGCGTAACGGCCGAGCTTCATCTGTCTTTCCGCCCAGCTGGTGCCACCGCCCCAGAACATCGCATAGGTGACGTGCGGGCTTGCCGAGTAACGTGCGACGCGGACGTCGAGACCCTCGGCGCGGGTGTCGGCGACGGGAACGATGGCGATGCGCAGCATCAGGCTGAGATCTTCCTCGACCCAGACCTGCACCGCGGCAAGGGCATCGCGCGCCGCCTGCTCCAGCGAACCCGGAAGCGCGATCAGCGCACCGTCGCCGCCGAAGACGAAGGGATAATCGCCCTTGCCGACGGCATTCAACACCGCCGAAATGACGCTGGCGCCCGCCATGTTGACGTCCTTGTAACGGCCGCCGGCGATTGCCTGCGTCGAGCCGACGATGTCGGCGAGCGCCAGCACCCATCCGTCCGGCAGCGGCCGATAATTGGCGGCATCGGTCACGCCCTCGAAGACGCTGAACAGCGGCACGGCGGCAAAGAATTCTTCGTCGGTCACGGTTTTCATGTCATCCAGCTTAGCACAGACCCATGTTGCCACTGCAACGCCATTTCCCATTTACGGCAATCGACTTGGCAAGGTTTCATGTGTTAGCACCCGAGCACGATTTTTCATGACGGATACGGATTAGATGAGCCGCCTCGACAGCTTCATTCGCCGGTTGACGGCCCAACGCGACATTTTGAACGCGATCATCGATCTGGTCGGCGAAACAGAGGGTCCGGTGCTGGAATTCGGCCTCGGCAATGGCCGCACCTATGATCACCTGCGCGAGAATTTCCCCGGCCGCCGCATCGTCGCCTTCGACTGGGAGGTCCGCTCCTATTCAGCCTCGACACCCGCGGCGGAAGATATGGTGACCGGCAATATCCGCGAATCCGGCCAGGCCTTCCTCGGCATCGGCGCGGCCCTTGCCCATGCCGACATCGGCACCGGCCATGACGAGATCGACGCGGTGACGCTGACCTGGCTGCCGCAGCTGATGGCCGGCGTCATCGCCCCAAACGGCATCGCCGTCAGCGGCCTGCCGCTGGAGCATGCCGAACTGGCGGCGCTGCCGCTGCCGGAGGGAATCAAGGAAGGGCGGTATTTTCTTTATCGGAGGACATAAGCCGTGGTAGCGGCGACTGTGGCGACCGAGGTTTCAACAGAAGCGAGGCGTTGCCACGATTCTCTTCTCAGCCGCAGGGAAAAGGTGCCGGCAGGCGGATGAGGGGGCTACGCGGCACGGGGAGGCGTGTAAACCACCACATTATACGATCGAATTCCCCGGGCAACGAAGTTAAAAAATCTTTCCGCCCAAGCATCGCGTTTGGATGCTGACGCGATGCAGCTGCCTCATTGCAATTTATGCGTTTGAATTGTAGCTGTTTTTCGTCGGGCTGTAGGTCCGAGCCGAAAGGTGAGCGATCACCAGACTTGCCGCTAGCACAGATGGGGCATCGAAGTGGGGTTTACTGAAGCTGCCGGCACGGTTCTGGTGCAGAAATATGCAACTTTCTCCGGCAGGGCGTCCCGCGCCGAATATTGGTGGTATGTCTTATTCTATGTTCTAGTGCTGCTTGCGATGGGCATCCTGTGCAGTTTGGTCGCCGGCTTTTCCGACTTCCGGGACGGAGTTCCGCCACCGCTCGGCCTTCTCTTCTTCCTCGGCGGATTGATTTGGCTGGCGATGTTTTTGCCAGCGATAGCAGTTCAAGTTCGCCGCTTCCATGATCGCAACATTTCCGGCTGGTGGTATCTCGCGCTGTGCGTTGCTAATTTCGTTCCCTACATGGGTCTCATTGCAGTTATTGCGATCCTGGTGATCAACGTGCTTCCGGGCACCGAAGGTCCGAACAAGTTCGGACGCGATCCGCTGCGTCCTGAAGCGCGCGCAGAAGTCTTTGCCTAACAGCATGGGCATCCGCAGCCTGCTGGTAGCTCCGTTTCTGCGGTTAGTTTCCACATGAGTTAGCGCCTGTTTTGAAGCAACCGGCTTATTGCAATTTCTGCGTTTGAATTGTAGCTGTTTTATCCGAAAAACGACTATTAAGCAGGACGTTGATAAGACTGTAGGCGCCTTGCTTGCAGCAGGCACAATGAGAGCGTTTCAAATGGGGTTTACTGAAGCTGTTCGGACTGTTCTGACGCAGAAATACGCAACCTTTTCCGGCAGGGCCCCCCGGTCGGAATATTGGTGGTTTCAGCTGTTCTATGCGTTGTTGGCTCTCGCAATAGTAATTTTGGCCTTCGCGGCAGGCGCTTTTTCCGGTCAGCAGGGCGGAACATCTTCACTGGTGGTCGTCCTTATGATTATTGGCGGATTGTTGGCGCTTGCCCTCGTTTTGCCCATCCTATCCCTTCAGGTTCGCCGCTTCCATGATCGCAACATTTCCGGTTGGTGGTATCTCGCGGTGATCGTCTTGGGCATGGTTCCCTATGTCGGTACTGTTACGGGCCTCGCGATTACCATTATTTCCGTGATGAAGGGCACCGAAGGTCCGAACAAGTTCGGTCCGGATCCGTTGCGTCCTGAAGCGCGAGCAGAGGTCTTTGCCTAGAGCATGACCATCCGCAACGCCGGCCTGCTGGTGGCTTTGATCCTGGCCACCTCGGCTCCCTTTCCGCCTGCGCAAGCGCAGGACAGCAGCAGTCCGCAGGCCGAGGGCGATGCTCATCAAAGGAGCGCCGCCGGAGCCGAATATGCCTCGCAGTGCTTGCAGAACGGATTGCGCTGTACGCTGGTCTATGGCGACGCCTCCGCAAAAGGCGCACCGGCATCGAATACGACGACATCGCCACCGCAACGCAAGCCGTTGTTTATCCCGCGGGAGTCGGTCGTCAGCGGTCCTCTGGCGGTTGCCGTCGTGCTTGTCGGTCTCATCGCGGTCATCGGCTTGTGGATCCGCTTCGGAAATGGCGGTGTCTTGCTCTCCTCTGCTCCTCGCGAAATGAAGCGGCAGGGGGAGGCGCCGGAAAGCTGGCGCACATCGGCCGCGGAGGCTGAGGAGAAGCCGAGCGATTTCCTGCAGCGCATTGCGGCCATGGCGGATCGACGGCAGGCGCTTGTCCTGCTGCTCAGGCACTGCCTGCTGCACGCGGCGGATATTACCGGAACCCGTCTTTTCCGTGCCGATACGGAACGCGCCGTTTTCGCCCGCCTGCCGAAAAATATGCCCGACCGCGAGCGGCTTGCAAATTTCCTGACTGCGGTGGAACTCGTTCATTACGGCGGTCGCAGCGTTGCGGAAAACCATTTCAGCACCCTTCTCGCCGCGGCGCGCGACCTTCTGTCGATCGGTAGATTGACCCATGCGTAAGTCGGCCCCCGTTTTAATCCTGGTTCTGGTGCTTGGGCTCGCGGCACTGGCACTCTTCTGGCTGCCGCGGGGCAACGATTTCGACCGCTCGCCGCTCGGCAACAAGGGATTGGAATTGTGGCTGCAGGCCAAGGGAATCCCTGTCGTCCGATCCGACCCGCATGTCGCCAGAGCGAGTTCGGAAATCTCGCTGCGCATCGTTCCCCTGTCGATACGCCGAGGCGAGACTGTCGCACCTCAGGCGGGCGAAGAAACGGATGAGGCGGGTCCGGAAAGCTCAGTCCAGGAATCAAGTCGCTACGCGCTGCCGACGCTGATCATTTTGCCGAAATGGCGTGGCAGCGTGTCGACCGATGGTGTTGCCAGCGCAGCGGGACTGGTTGATCTCGCCGACATCCGCGGCGAACTCGACAGGATCGGTTATTCAGATTTGGGTCTCGATCGCAGCGGGAAGGGACTTGAAGAGGCACATCCGCGCCTCAAGCCGGACCAGCCAATCAGCATTGCCTTGTATCGAGCGCAAACCTTCGATCTGGCGCGCCTGCCGTCCTCCTGCAGGGAGCTTGCGGGCACGCTGACCGGTGCGCTGCTCGTCCATTGCGAGAACTATCATCACGCCTATCTGCTGTCGGATCCCGACCTGTTGAACAATCATGGGATGGCCCTGGCCGATAACGCCTCCTTCGCCGCGTCGCTCGTCACGCTGCTGCGCGGCGCCGGCGAGACGCGGCCGGTCTATCTGGATACGGTCGGCCTGCCTCTGGACAGCGAGAAACCGGTGGACGAGGGCAAGTCTTATGAGCGCTCTGCCTCCGATCTCAAGCGGTTTTTCGCCTATCCGCTGTCGGTCATCTGGGGAACACTGCTCGTCGTCGCAGCGATCTGCTTCTGGCGCGGCGCGTATCGCTTCGGGCCGCCTTTGCGTGAGGCATCTGCAAACATCGAGCTGTCGAAGACCGCCGCGATCGAAGCTACGGCGCGGCTGCTTCGTTTGTCGGGCAATGACGGGCGGATGGCCGGCCAGTTCGTGCTGCATCTGCTGGCCGATAAAGCGCAGCTGCTCTTCGGCTCTGGAGCCGGCAATCAGGCAGGTATTACGCGGCTGTTTCAACGTCTGGCGCGCCGCGACAAGGCAGGGGCGCAGGCCTTGCACGCTACAGCCGAGGCGCTGATCGAACGCGGACATGTGATGACGCGGGCGGACCTCCACCGCCATCTCGAGATATTCAGAAAATTGCTAGGGAGCATTGAGCTTGGATCTAGGTGAATTTCGCAATCTTATCGCCACGGTTCGCGGCGAAATCGGCAAAGTGGTGCAGGGGCAGGATGCGATCATCGATCTCGTCCTGATCTCGATCTTTGCCGGCGGCCACTGTCTCGTCGAGGGCCCTCCCGGTACGGCCAAAACCCTGCTTGCGCGCTCGGTTTCCGCCGCCATGGCACTGGTCTATCGTCGCATCCAGTTCACGCCCGACCTGATGCCCGGTGATGTCCTGGGTGTTAATCTCTTCAACTTCCAGACCAATCAGTTCCACCTGACCAAGGGTCCGGTCTTTACCGATATCCTTCTCGCCGACGAGATCAATCGCGCTCCGCCGAAGACGCAATCCGCGCTCCTCCAGGCGATGAACGAGCGGATGGTCACGCTCGACGGAACCGATTATTCCCTGGGACCGGATTTCTTCGTGCTTGCCACCCAGAACCCGATCGAGCAGCAGGGCACCTATCCCCTGCCCGAAGCCCAGCTCGACCGCTTCCTGTTCAAGCTCGTCGTCGAATTTCCCGACCGAGATACGGAAATTGCCATCCTCTCCAAACATGCGAAGCAGGCGCTGCAATCGGATATGCGCAATGCCGGCATCCGCCCGCTCGTCACCAGTGCGACGCTCGCCGAGGGGCGGGCGCTGATCGATGCGATCCATCTGGACAGCACGATCCTGACCTATGTCGTCGATCTGGTGCGCGCGACGCGCTCCGATGCCGATATTCTCTACGGCGCATCGACGCGCGCCGCCGATGCTCTTGCCTCGGCCGTGCGTGTGCGTGCGGCATTCGAGGGCCGGGATTACGGCTTGCCTGATGATGTTCAGGCATTGCTGGTGTCGGCGCTTCGCCATCGCATCATTCTCTCGCCTTCGGCGGAAATCGACGGCCGCACGCCGGACGAGGTGCTCCGCAACATCTTGAACCGCGTGGATGCGCCCCGTTAAATGCGGCCATCCCGGTATCTGATCGCACTTGTTCTGATTTTGGCGGCGGTGACGGTTTTCGTCAGCGTGTGGTGGCACG
Source organism: Rhizobium sp. NZLR10 (assembly GCF_019685125.1). Lineage (NCBI taxonomy): Bacteria > Pseudomonadati > Pseudomonadota > Alphaproteobacteria > Hyphomicrobiales > Rhizobiaceae > Rhizobium > Rhizobium sp. NZLR10. Next base: position 41,352 of record NZ_JABDWE010000006.1, read on the forward strand.
ATATGGGCTACCTGTTACTCGGCCTTTGGGTCGCGCTTGCGGCGTTGACGGCAGGCGATCTGGTCATGTCGGCCTTGTCGGGCCGGATGACGGTGGAATTCGATCTCCCGCCGCAAGGTTTTGTCGGCCACACCGCCACGTTTACGGCCACTATCCGGCCGCGGAAGGGCGCAGTGCCTGACGATACCGAGATCCGGCTCGATTGCGCTCCCGAGCTTGTCGTCGGCGAAAGCAGATTGGCGAGCGCCTTGTCAGTCTCTGGAGAGAAATCTGCCGGGGCCTCTTTGGATCTTCACCTGACACGACGGGGACGATACGCCATCCATGACCTGTGGCTGAAGTGGCCGTCGCGGCTGAAGCTGTTCGAGATGATCGCGCGCATGCCGGTGGGAAAAGAGATCGCCGTTCTGCCCGACATATCGCCGGTGCTGTCAGGTGCGATAAGGACGCAGATCCTGCCGCTGGAAGCCGGTCAGAAAGATCTGCGGCTGCGTGGCGAAGGATCGGAGTTCCATCAGCTGCGTGAATTTGTAAGCGGCATGGATCCGCGCAGCATCGATTGGAAGCGGTCCGCCCGGATGCGCAATCTAGTGGTGCGCGAGATGCGGGCCGAACGAAACCACCAGATCATCTTGTGCATCGATTCCGGACGGCTCATGGCCGAACAGCTCGGCGGCTTCACCAAGCTCGATCGCGCCATCAACGCGGCATTGGCAATGTGCTGGGCCGGTGGCCTTGCCGGCGATCTCGTGGGTTTCTACAGTTTCGACAGCCGCCCGCGCCCGTTCGTGCCGGCCTTGCCTGGAAGAGCAGCCTTTCCCCGGCTGCAGACGATGTGCGCCGAGCTGCGTTATGAAACCCAGGAGAGCAACCATACGCTGGGATTGACGCATCTGTCGGGGCGCCTGAAACGACGTTCGCTGATCGTGATATTCTCCGATTTCGTCGACAGTATCACGGCGGAGCTGATGATCGAGAACATTCAGGTGCTCGCCCGGCATCATTTCATTGTCTACGTCGCCTTGCGCGATCCGATGCTGGCAAAGCTGGTGGAACCCGAGGAGGTGACGCTGGACGCTATCGCCCGCTCCGTCGCAGCGCGCCAGATCCTTCAGGAGAGGCGCACGGTGATGGAAAAGCTGGCGCGTCTCGGCGTACTCTGCCTCGACAGCACACCGGAGGCACTGACCTCGGATCTTATTGCGCGTTACGTCGAAATCAAATCCCGTGAGATGATATGATGGATATCGGTATCGGCGACAGGAGACATACGGGCGGCAAGGTCAACGTCGGCGCCATCCAGACCGATATGCTTCGCTCGGCGCGCTTCCGGGTGGAGCGCGAAATGCACTGGCGTCAGCTGGACGACCTCGTGACGCGGGCCGAGAAAGGTGGCGCAGCCGCCCTCGGCTATGATGAGGTCCGCAATCTTACCGCCGGCTACAGGCAGGCGATGAACTCGCTGAGCGTGGCCCGCGACATTTCCCTCGATCGTGCGCTGATCGCCTATCTGGAGAGCCTCTGCGCCCGGGCCTATCTGGTGGTCTATGCGCCGCAGGAAAGCCTCGGCGGCCTGTTCACCCGCCTGCTGGTGCAGGGCATTCCGCAGGCGGTGCGCCGATCGGCTTTGCCTCTGTTCATCGGTTTCCTGGCGCTCGTTCTGGGGGCGCTTGCGGGCTATAAGCTCTGCACCAGCGACCCCAGCTGGTTCTATACTTTGGTGCCGCCGGGACTGGCCGACCAGCGCACCCCGGATGCATCGGCCGATTATCTCCGCTCGACGATCTATGGCGGTGAAGGGCATGACAGCGACCGGCTCTCCGCCTTTTCCGCATTTCTCTTTTCCCACAACACCACCATCGTCGTGCTGATTTTCACACTCGGCATTTTCGTGTCGGTGCCGAGCTTCATCCTGACCTTTTACAATGGCCTGATCCTGGGCGCGTTCTTCGCGATGTTTGCGCGCAAGGGCTTGGGATACGACGTCTTCGGCTGGCTCTCGATCCACGGCGTAACCGAGCTTGCGGCGATCGCCATTGCTTGCGCGGGGGGAGCAAGGCTCGGACTTGCCGTTCTTCTGCCGGGGGCACGAACCCGCCGGGAGGCGTTGCGCCACCAGGGACGTGACGCCGTCAAGCTCGCGATTCTTGCGGCGCTGATGCTGATCGTGGCCGCCTTCATCGAAGGTTTCCTTCGCCAGCTGATACAGGATCCGATCTGGCGCCTCACCATCGGCTGGGGGATGGGCCTCTTCTGGGTGGGCTGGCTGCTGTTTGGCGGCCGCGACAGCAAAGTTTCGCGTGAGTCTGTGCGATGAACCAGTCAGTTCAGGACGGCAACCGCGTCGAACAGTTCATCCCGCCGGAGGGTGTTCCGATCAGTTTCGCGATCGGCTCTATCGGCAGCCGCCTCGGCGCGCAAATCCTCGACATCATCTTCACCGGTATCCTCATCGTCATCTGCTCCTTCGTTATCGCCTTCACAGGGATACTGCCTTCGAACGTCGAGATGATGCTGATCATCTTGCTGGGTTTCTTGGTGCGGACCCCCTATTACATTTTATCGGAGCTGATCTGGAACGGACGCACACTCGGGAAAAAGATAACCGGCATCCGCGTCATCAACGCCAACGGACGACGGCTGACGCCCCATCAGGTTACCGCGCGCAACCTGATGAAAGAGGTGGAGATCTTCGCTCCCATGACCCTTTTGGCATCGATTGCCACCAAGTCGGGATTGGAAAACGCTTTAACGTGCGCCTGGCTTCTGGTGGTCGTGATCGTTCCGCTCGCCAACCGGCGCCGGCAACGGCTCGGCGACATCATCGCCGGCACGCTGGTGGTCGACAATCCGCGCTCGGTGCTGCTGTCCGACCTCGCACTGTCTGCGATTGCCGCCGCCGACTCGCAGCCGGCATTCGAATTTTCACCCGAGCATCTCGATATCTACGGCAAATATGAGCTGCAGACGCTGGAAGATGTGCTCCGCGACACGACGAAGAGCCGCAACAGCGTGGAGATCGCTCAGATCGTCCGCACCATTACCCGAAGGATCCAGTATCCCGAGACCGTGAAGCCCGGCCAGGAACTGTTCTTTCTCAACGAATTCTACCGCGCCCAGCGCGAGCATCTGGAGAGCCTGAAGCTTTTCGGAACGCTGCGCGAAAACAAGTACCATGAGCATACGAGGACAGAGGCGAAGAGGCTGGTTTGAAGCGGCTTCGCCATGCAAGGAAAGCCGTTATGTCCTCTGCTGCGGAACATAACCCTCATGAGGCGCAGGAATAGGACGTCGCTGAGCGCGAGGTCAGTTTTGCTTCGAAGTCGGCGGCGATTTCTTCCAGGGTTACGCTGCCCAACCGCCGCAGGAGCAGGGCCTCCGCCTCCTTCATCGCATCTCGGAGGACGGTATTCACCGCCTGTTCCATAAGGCATTTCGGCCGATCATCGGCGGGGCCGATAGCGAAGAGATGTGGCTCGCCGAGCGCGTTGTAGACATTAAGCAGCGTGATTTCCGACAACGGACGCAGCAGCGTCCAGCCGCCGCCGTGGCCCTTTTCGGAGCGGACATAGCCCTGTTCGCGAAGGCCGGCCATGGTGCGGCGGACGACGACGGGATTCGTGTTGAGCATCTTCGCAATCATGTCGGAGGTCGCCGACTGCTCATGCCGGTCCATATGGATCAGCAGGTGCAGTGGAAGCAAAAGGGCAGGACGACTTCACCAACCTGTCGTCGGGACAGGCACTCGCCTGACGCAGCATCTGCCATCGGGCGAGTTGATCAGGGCGCTGTTCGAAGACGCGCAGGCTGTCTTTGGGGCGCGCTCAACGAGTTCGTAAGTTGTGGATTTCGCGGCAGACAGTCCTCCTCCGGTCGACAAATGTGACGCGCGTTGGTGACCTGATGCCATTGTCGAATCACGCCCTCGATAGCGTGTCGGCCGTGCGCGACCTTTGCCGCCTGGAACCCGGTGGCTTGGTTGCGCATTCAATCTCTTAGCTCTGAGGATATCGCCCATGCTGCGGAGAATTACGATCTGGGCAATCATTGCCGGTGTCTCGCTGGTGCCGCATGCCGCCTTTGCAGGTGTTGCCCAGATCTTGCCTGTAACAGGCTCTGACGTCTCACTGTCCTTTTCCTATCAGATCGATTTGTCCCGCTCTGTCTTCGAGCTGCGCGATGAACGGAACCATCTGGTCGCCTGCGCAGGCGCCAAGGAAGGCCCTGCTCAAGGAGAGGTCATTGTTTCTACTCGCGACAGGCTGCGGCCAGGCAATTATACGCTCAGGTGGAGCACACCGACGACTGATGGCGATACCGAAGAGGGCTTCGTTTCCATTGAAGTTGGCCAATGAAATCGCCGTAGAGCTACCATGCTCGTGCCCGAATTTATGGGCGATACGAGAGCTTGAAGGACGACGGTGCCAGCGAAGACCGCTGCGATCCATTCTTCGAGAACTTTGGAGGGCTCTGGCGGCGAGGAACTATCATCGATCAGCCGGTTTTCGGACCTTGTCGTGAAGGAGAACCTCACCTAGTTGAGGATAACGCGCCGATCAATGCCGCTTCCAGAATTCATGATGATCCTAACGCTGTCCGGCGTCAAAAAATCCTATTCGACCGCCGAAGGCCCGATTGAGATACTGAGGGGCGTCGATCTGGACGTAGCGGCTGCCGAAAGCGTCGCCCTGACGGGAGAGTCCGGCAGTGGCAAAAGTACGCTGCTGCATCTGGCGGGAGGGCTGGACCATGCAGATGGTGGCTCCGTCGTCATGAACGGCCGAGATCTTAAGCAATTCAGTGAAAACGAACGCGCACATTACCGCAGGACCAAGGTCGGACTCATCTTCCAACAGTTCAATCTCATTCCGTCACTGGCTGTCGCGGCCAATATCTCATTCCACGCCAAACTCGCGAACCGGTACGACCGCGCTTGGGAAAAAGAGTTGGTCGATAGATTGGGGCTGGGCGATTACACCGCAAGATACCCCGAGCAGCTTTCTGGAGGGCAACAGCAGCGCGTCGCAATCGGACGAACCTTGGCCGCTCGACCGCCACTCATTCTCGCCGACGAACCAACGGGCAATCTAGATGAGCAGTCCGGGGATGTCGTCCTTGACCTGATGGTCAGTCTGGCGCGGACAGCGGGATCGGCTCTCCTGCTTGTCACTCACTCTGCGAGGCTTGCAGAGCGTCTGGACCGAACAGTGGTCCTTCGCGGCGGGAAGATTGTCGGATGAAGGTTGTCGCGTTCGCAGCGCTTCTTTCTCATTGGCGCCGAAAACCGCTTCAGTTGCTCACCCTGGTAATGGGAATTGCGCTCGCTACGGCTCTTTGGTCTGGTGTCCAGGCAATCAACGCCGAGGCCAGGGCAAGTTACGCACGGGCGTCATCCGTTTTGGAGCAGGGCAGTCTTCGACAGATCGTCGCCAACAACGGTGGCGGTATCACGACCGAAATCTATGGAAACCTGCGTCGAGCGGGTTTGCAGGTTTCGCCGGTCATTGAGGGAATTTACCGTCTTGGAACCACGCGAATAAGGCTGGTTGGCATCGAACCTCTGACGATGCCAAGGGACACTCCGGGTGCGGCGATCGTCAGCGGCTCGGATCTCTCGGGCTTCTTTTCAGCCGGCGGACAGCTTCTGGTATCGAGCGCGACCGCCGAACGGCTGCGCGGGGGCCCGGACATGCCTGTCAAAGTCGACGACAATGTCCCCGATGGCGCCGCCTTCGTCGATATATCCGTCGCCGACAGGTTGCTCGAAAAGTACGGGAGGATTGACCGCCTGGTGGTCGCTGCCAATCAAGAGCTCAAAGCCCAAGCTCTCGACCGGATTGCACCCGGACTGACGATTCGCGAACCGGCTGACCAGCCAGACGTTGCCCGCATTACCGATAGTTTCCATCTCAACCTGACTGCTTTCGGCTTTCTCTCATTCGTCGTTGGGCTTTTCATCGTTTATTCGGCCACAGGCCTGACCTTCGAGCAGCGTCGTGGCACCTTCCGAACGCTGCGGTCCCTTGGTATCTCTCTTCGGGCGCTGTCCCTCATGCTTGTGGCCGAACTCTCGGTGCTCGCGCTGGTATCGGGTTTGATCGGCGTCATCCTTGGATACATGATCGCTTCGCTGCTAATGCCGGGTGTGGCTGCCACGCTCCGGGGCTTGTATGGTGCCAATGTATCGGGTTCGCTTTCCATTCGGCCGGAGTGGTGGTTGGCGGGACTGGCGATTGCCCTTGGCGGAACCGCTGTCTCGTCAGCGCAGAGCCTTTGGCGGGTTTGGAAGCTGCCGATCTTGGCTGCCGCTCAACCGCGGGCGTGGGCAAGAGAGTCGGCCAGATCACTGGCTTATCAGGCCGGAGCTGGCGGAGTTTTGCTTGTCCTGGCCGTCGTCGTTGCGATCACGGCATCCGGCCTCGTGGCGGGCTTTGCGGTGCTGGGCTGCCTGCTGCTCGGAACAGCTCTTATGTTACCTGGACTTCTTGCCCTCATCCTGACCGCATCTCATCGATTGGCAGGAAGCGCCCTGGTAGAATGGTTCTGGGCAGACACCCGCATGCAACTCCCTGGCTTGTCGCTGGCTTTGATTGCTCTGCTGCTCGCATTGTCGGCGAACATCGGCGTCGGCACGATGGTTGCCAGTTTCCGGTTGACGTTTATCGGGTGGCTGGATCAACGCCTGGCCGCAGAACTTTACGTGACTGCCAAGGATGAGGATCAAGCTGCCCGGCTACGGGCGTGGCTTCCGCAGCGCGCGACAGCAGTCCTTCCAATCTGGAGCGTCGACGGTGAAGTCTTCGGTGAGCAGATCCAGATTTTCGGCGTTGCGGATGATCCCACCTATCGTGAGCATTGGCCCTTGATTGCTTCAGACAAGGAGGTCTGGGAAAAGGTCGCCGCGGGGCAGGGCGCTCTGATCAATGAGCAGATGTGGCGTCGCGGCGAAGCTAAGATCGGCCAGCCATTGGTGATGCCTGGTGGCTGGAGCGCGACTGTCGTCGGCGTGTATTCGGACTATGGCAATCCAAATGGTCAAGTGATCGTGGGGATCAATGGCCTGGTCGATCACTATCCCGATGTACCCAAACTTCGTTACGGCGTCCGAGTGCCTCCCGAGCGAGCCTCGGATCTTAAGCGTCAGCTGGTAGAAGATTTCGGTCTGCCGGATACCGCGATCGTTGACCAGGCCTCCCTCAAGCGACAATCGAGAGCCATCTTCGACCAGACATTCAAGGTGACGGGTGCGCTGAACGTCCTCACGCTAGCTGTGGCAGGATTTGCCATGTTCTCAAGTCTTTTGACGCTGTCAGGTATTCGGCTTCCTCAGCTCGCGCCGTTATGGGCAATGGGCGTGCGGCGACGAAACTTGGCGCTCTATGAAGTGGCGCGAACACTTGCGCTCTGGCTTGCAACATTTCTGGCGGCGATCCCGGTTGGTCTCGCCCTGGCCTGGGTGCTGCTGGCGATTGTGAACGTCGAGGCCTTTGGATGGCGGTTGCCAATGATGGTGTTTCCAATGGACTGGCTTCGGCTGGGAGCAATCGCCCTCCTGGCATCATTGCTGTCGGTGTTGGTTCCCGTTCGGCGTCTGGCCTCGGTCAATCCGGTCGATCTGTTGAGGATCTTTGCCAATGAACGTTAGAATGCAGGCAGTTGTTCTGATGGCTGTTGTTATGAGCTGCGCAAGCGCACATGCCTTCGCACAGGGCTTTGCCGGGCTGGGGTCAGATGCGCAGGGATTTGCGATCCCGAAACATGGCGGCACTCTCTCGTTTCCCGCCGATCACGGCGCTCATCCTGATTACCGGATTGAATGGTGGTATGTGACTGCCAACCTCACAGGCGAGGATAAAAAGCAGTACGGCGCGCAATGGACGCTCTTCCGATCCGCACTGGCCCCGGGAAACAAAGAAGGCTTCGCGGATCCGCAGGTCTGGATCGGACATGCGGCTATCACCACTCAAACCCACCAGTATGTCGCGGAGCGCTTTGGCCGGGGAGGAGTTGGACAAGCGGGCGTTGAGTCAATGCCGTTTCGGGCGTGGATCGACGACTGGCAGACGACAGCTGCTGATGGAGCAGGCTCGCTTGCTCTTGGCAACCTTTCGCTCTCCGCAAACGGGCCGGATTTCAGCTATGGCTTGCACCTCAAGGCTGACGGCCCGCTGGTGCTGCAGGGCGACAACGGCTTTTCCGTGAAGTCGGCTGACGGGCAGGCGAGTTATTACTACTCGCAGCCTTTCTATGAGGTCTCAGGCGCTATTTCGATCTCCGGGGCGCCGGTTGATGTCACGGGTGAGGCTTGGCTGGATCGAGAGTGGTCGTCGCAGCCGCTTGCGTCCAATCAAACAGGCTGGGACTGGTTCTCACTGCATATGGAATCCGGCGATAAGCTGATGGCTTTTCGCCTGCGTGACAACATGGACGGGTTCATCTCCGCAAACTGGATATCCGCGGATGGGCAAACCACACCTCTGTCGCAAGACGACGTTCAGTTGGAGCCAACACGAGAGGCAACGGTCAATGGGCACCAGATGCCGGTAGAGTGGCGTATCCGCGTGCCGGGTAAGTCACTCGATATCACGACCAAACCGTTGAACGACCAGTCCTGGATGGCGACTTCGACGCCTTATTGGGAAGGGCCGGTAAACTTCACGGGCACCACGTCAGGTGTCGGATATCTCGAAATGACCGGGTATTAAGCACTCACCTCTCTCATCGTTGACGAGATTTTTCCGGTTAGCTGTCTTCGCCAGGCGAGCGACCGTCCGCTCGCCTCCGACTTGCACTCTTTCAGTGCTCCACGTCGTGCAGGAAGTCACGTGGTCGGCAGAAACAGCACGTTGTACTGATCGTAATCGCCCGGCAGGTCGCAAACCTTCATCTCTTGCTCGCGGTCCTCGAAGATGACGACGCAATCCTCATAGAAGCCGGACAGCATCGTTGTGAAGGCTTTGGTTCCCTCCGCTCCGTAGAAGAGCGGGGTGAACTCCATATAGAGCGGCACCCGGCGGGCAAGCAGTGGCTGCATTGAGCGGCAGGCGACCGGTTCGTAACCCTCGATATCCATCCAAACGAGGCCAATTTCGGCTGGGTCGATCGAAAGGCCGGCGAGGATCTCGGGAACCGGTTTCACCGGCACGATGATCTTCTTGTCCGTCGAGCTTTGGCGGATGGCGCTGCTCTTGCCGTGATTGTTGCGGTTGAGAAAAAAGTCGATCTCGCCTTCACTCTCGCCGGCGGCGCAGTTGACGAGGCGGACCTTTTCCTCCAGCCGGTTCTGGCGGATGTTGAGGGCAAGCAGCGGGAAATTGCGCGGATCGGGCTCGATGCTGACGATATGGGCGTAAGTGCCGCTCAAGGCAAAGTAGACGGTCTGGGTGCCGATATTGCCGCCGATCTCGAGCAGCGTCGCATCCTTTCGCAAGAGGCCGCGCTCGCGCAGGATGACGATCAGCCGGTCGACGGCGTCGCGCTCGAAATGGCCCTTCCGGAAGACCTTGCGGCCGATATAGTCCGACGGCGAAAAAGTCATCAGATGGTCGCCGGCATCGACCGTCATCGAGACGACGCGCGGGCCGATAGTCTCGATCAGCAGGCGGCGGCCGAAGCGGGTGTCGAAGAGGCGCGAGGCGGCGGCATTGCGCGCCTTGCGCAGTCGGCGGCTCCAATATTTGGCGGTGAGCCACGGTTTGCCGGGCATCAGTCTCTTCCTTCGAGCGGTTCTGCCGCTTTCTCTCTCGGAATGACGTAGACTTTCAAGGGCAGAGCCCGGCCGCGCACGCTGATTTCACGGCTTTCGATGCCGGCGAGATCGGCGCCGGAGAGGGCCGCCACCGGTTCGGAGATGACGATCGCCGCTTCGAACTCCTTGGCAGCACTTTCCAGCCGGCTCGCCACATTGACGGTATCGCCGATCGCCGTCAGGCTGCGCACCCGGCCATAGCCCATCGTGCCGACGACGGCCGGGCCGGTGTGAATGCCGATCGCGATGCGCAGCGGCAGCGCCAGTTCGTCGGCGAGCTCTGCGGCGAGTTTCTCGATCTCGGCGACGATCGCCGCGGCAGCGCTGAGCGCCTGGCGGCAAGCTTCCTCCGGCGCGGTGTTGAGGCCGAAGAGCGCCATGGCGCCATCGCCGATGAACTTGTCGAGGCGCCCGCCCGCCTGCTCCACCGCCTTGCCGATGATGGCGAAATAACGGTTCAGCAGGAAGACGACGTCGAAGGGCAGGCGCGTTTCCGTCAGCGTGGTGAAATGGCGGATATCGACGAAGAGCACGGCGATCTCGCGTTCGCGGCCGGGGCTCGTCTCCTGGCTGTTGGCGGGAAGGGCCGCTTCGAGCGCCGGCACGAGCAGCGGCGCCACCGCGACATCGCGGTTCGGGCGAAGCTGGCAGGCGAGCCGCACATCCGGGCCGGCATTGATACGCCTCAGCGTCGTCTGTTCCATCTTGTCGGGGACCGGCAGGTTCCCGTAATCGCCGAGGATCTGCACGCGGCAGGTGGAGCACTGGCCCTTGCCGCCGCAGACGGAATAATGCGGCAGGCCGCCGAGCCGGCTTGCTTCCAGCACCGAGAAGCCGCGCGGCACCCGGATCACCTCGCCGCCCGGATAATGCACGGCCACCTGGTCGAGGCGCTCCTTCAGCTTGCGCCGGGCGCGGGCGGCGACGACGATCAGCAGCGAGGCCGAGAAAGCGCCGTAGAGGCCGGCGCGGATCGTCGAGACCTGACGGATAACCTCCGGGTTCGAGGCGTAACGGGTGTTGACGGTCGCTTTGTAGGGGCTGTTGGCAATCGCCTGCTGATAGGAGGGGTCGGCGAGCGTCCGGCCCATTTCGACGAAGCCGAGCAGCGAGAGCACGGGCACGAGGATCGCCAGCGCCAGCAGCAGCGGCGCGAAACTCGGGTACCAGGGGCGGTAGCGCAGCCAGAAATGCAGGCCGATGCAGCCATGGATCCAGACTGCGACGACACCGAGCGCCTGCCGCAGACCATTCCCCGGAGCCCTGATCCACAGCGACCCGACGACCGTCTCGTAATCATCGATATAGCCATAGAGCTCATGGGCGATGCGCGTGCCGATGATGTGATCGATGAGCAGCAGCGGGATCAGAAGGCCGAGCACAATCTGCGCCATTTCGCCCTTTGGCATCACCAGGCTGCGGCGCATATAGATGGCGCGCAGCACCAGCGCGATGTGGATCAGAACCGACGAATAGAAGATGGTCGTCCCGACGGGATTGCGCCAGATCGCCATGAACAGGCGGGCGGCTTTATCGGCGGCGGAGACTGAAATCAAACCGATCGCATGGTTCGACAAATGCAGCAGGACGAAAATGAACATGACGAGGCCGGAACCAAGTCTCGCCCTTCTGATCGTACGCTCCGAAAAAATCCCTGTGGCCGAGACCGTCGTCATGCATTCCCGTTCTTGTCGATGCAACCGCAGGCCCATAGAAATTGAGAAAGAGGCGGAATTGCTTCCATCGCCATCACATTCCATATGCTTATGCGCAAGTTTTAGAGAAATGGACAATAGCGGAGTTTCGCCACCGGGCATGCCGGTTGGAAACAGTGTGTCCTTACGTGAGGGTTGTGCATGCGGGTGGCTTTCTACGCGCCGATGAAATCGCCGAACCATCCGGTGCCGTCAGGCGACCGGCTGATGGCGCGGCTGTTGATCCGGGCGCTGGAGCACGCCGGCCATGAAGTCGAGATCATTTCAGAATTCCGCACCTATGCCGCGACACCCGAGGCGGCAGCGGCGCTCGAACCGGCGATCCGTACCGAACTGCAGCGGCTGCGGGAAAAATGGACTTCGGCGCCGCGACCCGAGCTGTGGTTCTGCTACCACCCCTATTACAAATCGCCCGACCCGTTCGGGCCGGTGATTTCAGCCGAATTGGTCATCCCCTATGTCACCGTCGAAGCCTCCTATGCGGGCAAACGCGACAGGACCGGCTGGGCAGGCGTGCAGAAGTCAGTCGGCGAGGCGATCCTGCAGGCAGCAGTCAATATCAGCTTCACCGCGCGTGACCGGGCCGGGCTTTCGGCCGCCTTTCCGCAGGCGCGTCTTGCCGGTCTCCAACCCTTCATCGACACGGGGCTGTTCAAGAGGGTCTCACCGGCGCCCGATCCGCTGCGGCTGATGGTGGTGGCGATGATGCGTGCGGGTGACAAGATGGAGAGTTATACGATGCTTGCAAAAGCGCTGCTGCTGATCGAAGACCGGCCGTGGACGCTTGCAGTCATCGGCGATGGGCCGATGCGCCACGCGGTTCAGGCGCTGTTTGCCGGTTTTTCCACGGACCGCATCGAATGGCTGGGCGAGCGGGACGCGGCCGATATCGCCGAATTGCTTGGACGCGGCGGTATCTATGTCTGGCCCGGCTGCGGCGAGGCCTATGGTCTTGCCTATCTGGAAGCCCAGGCCGCCGGCCTGCCGGTCGTGGCGCAGGAAACGGCGGGGGTGCCTGATGTGGTCGAGGCCGGGGTGACCGGCCTGCTGACGCCGGATGGCGACCTCGCCGCCTATGCCGCGGCCATCGCTGCCCTGCTCGACGACGGGGAGAGGCGCGACGCCGTGGGGAAGGCGGCGCGGCGCTTCGTGCTCGGGCAACGCTCGCTGGCGAGGGCGGCTGAGATATTGGACGGAATTTTGCAGGACAATGCTGCAACAGGAGTAAGGCGATGACCGACAAGACGATCTGGGAGCCGCTGCGCCGCGAGCTTGACCGCTGGCAAGCCGCCGGCCGCGTAGCCCGCTTCTGGCTGCGGGATGACGATGCCGTCGAGCCGACGCTGGCGTTGGAGATGCAGCTGGCGCTGACGGGCGAGAGCGCGGTGCCGCTGACGCTTGCCGTCATTCCCGGCCTGACCGGCGGGGCATTGGCCGCGCGGCTGGCGGGGGAAGCAGGCGTCACTGTCGCCGTGCATGGCTGGTCGCATACGAACCATGCGAGGCCGGAGGGCAAGAAGCAGGAACTCGGCGGCGATCGGCCGGCAGACGTCGTGCTCGGCGAATTGGGCGAAGGGCTGCGGTTGCTGCAGCGGCTCCATCCCACCCGTTTCCTGCCGGTGCTGGTGCCGCCGTGGAACCGGATCGATGCCGCCCTCATCCCGGCATTGCCCGCGCTTGGGTTTACGGCACTTTCGGTTTATGGGCGGGCACAGCAGGACGGCCCGGTGCCGCTTCTCAACACCCATGTCGACATCATCGATTGGCACGGCACGCGCGGCGGACGCAGCGAGGCGGAATTGGTGGCCGAGCTGGTGGCCGAGCTTGACGACCGGTTTGCCGGCAGCGACGAGCCGATCGGCGTGCTCACCCACCATCTGGTGCACGACGCGGCCGCATGGAACTTTCTGTCGGCCTTATTCGCGGCGACAGGCCGACATCCTGCCGTCCACTGGTCGGCGGCATCGGCGCTTCTCAAGCGGTGAGAGTCTCGACGCCTGCGACGATGATCCGGCGATGCCGGACGAGGCTGGCCATCGGAAGGCCTCCGATGGCCCCGCTCATCTACGGTCTTCCTCGAACTGCTCGGCGCCCTCCACCGGCCGCAGCCACGGTTCGCGGCGCTTGATCCAGAGTTCGTAGCCGGGCACCAGGGGCGTCGGGGCTTCGGACAGAATGCCGAGCTTGATTTCTGCCTCCTCGTCATCGACGGAAAATAGCCGCGAACCACAGCCGCTGCAGAAATGCCGGCCTTGGAATTCGCCGGTTTCCCCAGAATGCTCAAACTGGCCGGCGGGCCAGATCCCGTAGAAGGTAAAGGCCGAACCGCTTTCCTTCCTGCAGTCCATGCAATGACAGATTCCAACGCGAATGGGTTCGCCGCCAACAGAGATGTGCACCTGCCCGCAAAGGCACTTTCCGGAAAGGTTGGTCATAGGGATATCCGCTTCATCGATCTTGCGATGCCGAGGAAACGGTCAGGACCGGCATCTGTTCCGTTAGCGCGAAAGCGGCCTGCAGCGCGCTGGGGGCAGGACAAGAGCAGTTCAAAATCCGGCGCTAAGATCGAACGTATTGTGAACATCACGCAGCCCGGAGGATTCTGCCTGGAGGCGGCAATGGCCTGAAGTAGATGCCGGTGAGGTTATATGCGCCCAACTGAGCGGCGAGACGTGTTTGAGCAGATCGTCGGGGATGTTCGGCCCTGCTGGCGCAGATGGGCTGTCGCCCGGCTGAGATAGACGGCGTTCCAGTGGACGATGGGCGCTGACGACCAGATTTGAGGGCCGAGGCGCAGAATGCCTGGCTGCCGAAGGACCGGTCACGGATTTCGCCACGCTTGTGGAAGGCGCGTTTGAGTTTTCGCGCCGCTACCGGCCGTCAAAGACGTCCGGATGGTGGGATTATCGTCAAATCAGCACTCGCTGTCTTTGGTTGATAAAGCCGCGTGTCACCAGGAACAGTTCCGACCTTTATATCGGCAGGGGAAGCCCAAAACCGGTCTGCCCGCGCCTTCGCGATCGAGCTACCCGTTACCCAAGAGGATTTGATCGCGCATAGGCCCCGGGCGATGTTCCCACGTGCCGGCTAAATGCCACGCTAAACGCGCTTGCCGAGCCATAGCCAACGCGTTGTGCAATCTCTGCGGTTGCAACATCACTGCGAAGGAGTTGCTTTGCCAGTGCCATCCGCCAGCCAGTTGCGTATTCCATGGGGGCTACACCAACCTCTCTCCGGAACCGCTCAAAGAAAGTTGAACGTGACATGGCTGAATCCTGCGCCAGCGCTTCCACGGTTATACTGCGACCTGGATGTTCGTGAATCCGGCGCAATGTGGGCGCCAGCTGCGGATCGGCCATGCCGCGCAAGAGGCCCGGTGGCGCAGCCGTACCGCTCGTTGAGCGTAACGCCTCAATCAACATCACCTCCAACAACCGGCGAAGCACCATTTCTCGGGCAGTCCGGTCGTGTCGCGTTTCGTCGTTTATCATCCGGACCAGCATGGTTAGGCGGTCTTCACCGCGGACATGAATGACCTCCGGCAATAGCGAGACGAGAAGAGCCTTGTCATCCGAGCCGAAAGCACAATGTCCAACCATTGCCTTGATCTCGGCCGGCGCATCAGGGTCTCCCAACCGGAATACACCCGGACTAGTCTCAAGACGCTGCGCAAGCGCTCCGCGATGCGGTGGTTCCAAGCTGCTCATTGTGAACGAGAAGACTTCCGGAACCAGCACGAAGTCACCGGCCGTCAGCAGCATCGGCTCACCACCTGTGATGGTCATCCGACAACACCCTTCGACCACGGCGCAATAGAAGGGGCTTCCGAGCTCAGTGCGCTCGACGAGCCAGCGGCCGCCGCCTGTCACCAATTTGGATATCGACGGGATTGGCTTCAGCAGGGAAACGACTTCTGCAATTGGGTCGGTCATGAATTGGACTTGTGCTAAATGAATTCGGACAAACGAATATAGATAGTCCGGTACAAGTAGTCCATCTCTTGGCAGCGTAATCGTCAGGAGACAGACACATGCCAAAGATCCTCGTCACCGGTTGCTCTTCCGGATTCGGGCTCGCCATCGCGCACACCTTCCTTCAGGCTGGATGGGACGTGGCCGCGACCATGCGCACCCCGCGGACCGACCTGCTACCGGATACTGAAAGCCTTAGAGTGATTGCGTTGGATGTTACCAATGCGGAAAGCATCATAAGGGCTGTCGAAACCGCCGGGCCGATCGATGCTCTGGTCAACAATGCCGGTGTTGGCATGCTGAACGTGCTGGAAGGCGCTGAGATGTCGAATGTCCGCGACCTCTTCGAAACAAATGTCTTCGGCGCGATCGCGCTGACCAAAGCGGTCCTTCCGCAGATGCGGGTACGAGGTGCGGGCGTCATCGTGAATGTCAGTTCCAGCGTCACCATCAAGCCGCTGCCTGCACTATCCATTTATAGCGCCAGTAAGGCGGCTTTGAACGCTTTCACCGAAAGCCTTGCCCTTGAGGCCGCGCTCTTCGGCGTGCGCACGCGGCTGGTGCTGCCCGGCTCGGCTCCGACGACCGCCTTCGGGAAGAATGCAGTGGCACGCGTGGGAATGGAGATCCCCCAACCTTACAGCGCATTCGTTCACGACTATCTCACGGCCTTGCGCACGGGGACCGAGGTGACGACGCCGGAAGATGTGGCCCAGGCCGTCTGGCGTGCCGTAACGGAGCCGGACGCGCCGATGCGGAGCCCTGCCGGGGCGGATGCGCAGACCTGGTTCCGCGAGACAGGTCATCCTGTGGCGTGAAGGCGACTACTCGGAAACCCAAGCTCAGGATATTCGACCATGAACAATCTGATCAATCTCGCCAGCCACATTCCCACGCCTGATGCCACTCTCACTGTAGCCTACACCCCAATCCGTTTGCCAATGGAAGGCCGCCAGCCGCTTGAACTGCGTTTAACCGCACCTGCAACGGGCAGCCACCTGCCCATTGTGCTCGTGTCGCACGGTTTCGGCCCCTCAAATTACCTTCCATCGAAGGACGGCTACGCTCCATTGGCTCAGTTTTGGGCGGAACGCGGTTTCGCTGTCATTCAGCCAACGCATGCAAGCTCGCGCGTCGGCGGTTTGCCTGCAGGCGCACCTGGCGCGCCTTTCTTCTGGCGCGAGCGCGTGGAGGAGCTGAAGGCGGTCATCGAGCAATTGGTTGAGGTGGAACATCAGGCGCCCGCTGTCTCCGGGCGGCTGGATCATTCCCGAATCGCGGCGGCCGGTCATTCCTTTGGCGGCCACACCGTTGGGCTTCTGTTGGGCGCGCGCGTGGACGGTGAGGATTTTTCCGATCCTCGAATTTCGGCGGGAATTCTGCTGGCTGCTCCTGGGCGCGGCGGAAAGGACATGACCGAGGAGAACGCAAGCCGGTTTCCCTTCTTCGATGTGGATTTTTCCAGTCTGACAACCCTCAGCCTTGTTGTCTGTGGTGATCAGGATGATCCGCATTTCACCCCGCGCGGTCCCGAATGGCATGCGGATGCTTTTCAGGATGGCCCGGGCGCGGAGGCACTGTTGATGTTGCGCGAGGTCGGACACGGGCTTGGCGGGATTGCCGGCCTTGACGCGCGCGAGACCGAAACCGAGGCTCCAGATGTACTGGAAGCCACGAAACGTTTGACCCTCGCCTGGCTTCAGACGGCACTTGCAGTCGATGAACATGCGTGGGTTGGCGCGTGCGGCGCGCTTGAGGGTCTTGCGGCTCCGATTGGGCACGTTACGCGCCGTACACACTAAGCCACATCCGGCGCCCCGGCTGCTAGCAAGTCACCTTCTGGCTGCTGAAGCGGAAGGGGTGTTCTTGCGCACCTAGATCACCACGATCTGGTTGTCGCGGGCGGCAAAGGATTCAGGGAATGCGGCCTGCGCCTGCGTTTCCATCTGCGCCAGCTGTTCGTCGGTGCGGGATGGGGCGTGGTGGAACAGGGCGAAACGTTTGGCGCCGGCTATCTTTGCAAGCTCGGTGCCATGCTCCCAGGTCGAATGGCCGAAGCCCTTGAAACGCTGCATCTCGTCTTCATTGTAGGTGCAGTCGTAGACGACGAGATCGGCACCCTTCATCATCTCCAGCGAGACCGGGTCGTAAGCGCCTGGAATATGCTCGATATCATAGATCAGTGCGACCGAACGGCCCTGCCATTCGATGCGGTAGCCGATGGCGCCGCCCGGGTGGTTGAGCATGAAGGTCTTGATCTCGATGCCCTCGTGAGGCGTCAGCACCTGTCCGGAATGGAAATCTCGGAAGTTCATCGTCGCCTGACAGATGTCGGTCTTGACCGGAAACCAGGGCGGGCTGATGAACTGCTCGACCATTTCCCGCGTGCTCATCTTGCCGTCGAGATGGCCGGACCAGATGTTGACGTTGATCGAGGGATAATAGATCGCCTTGAAAAACGGCAGGCCGATGATGTGGTCGTAATGGCAATGGCTGAAGAACAGATCGACGTCGCTGACGCCGTCGGCGAGCAATGACAGCCCCGCCTCGCGCAGGCCGGAGCCCGCGTCGAAGATCATCCGATGTTTTCCGCAGCGAATTTCGATGCAGGACGTATTACCGCCGTAGCGGTCGAACTCGGGGCCCGATACGGGAATACTGCCCCGGACGCCCCAAAATTTTACCTGAAACAGTTCTGTCGTCATCGTTCTTCAAACCGGCCTTCCCGCATCGCCATCGTAATCATAGTTTATCCCGATGCGAAGCAGTAGAATTCCACGGGTTTGCCTGTGCCCCTCTCATTCTCCTAACCGCTAGCGGAAGAAGGAGTAGATTTTCCTAAGCAATCGGCTTTTGCGCCGGAAAGCAAGCCAGTATGGTTGGTTTTCGGTAAACGGGCTGCTGGGCGGGGACATTTTCCCGTAAGTCATGCCTATTAGATGGTTGCGCACGATTGAAAAAACAATTGCTGTCACCTCGCGCCAGAATTCAGCCTGCCAGCATCACGAATTCCACGCCCGAGAAATCAAGCACCCCGCGCAATGGAAGCTGTTTTTGCCAGTCGTCCCGCGCTCATCGCCCGGTTGAGCGGGCACTACCGAATGAATTGGAGAACTGAGCATTGGCGCAACCCAACCCCGCCAAGGTCCGCTTTCAATTTGTAACGCAACGCCCGCGGGATGATGGTTGCGGCGTTTTTGTCTTGCAGATGCTCACCGGCAGACCCTACGGCCAACTTGCCGGCATGATCGATTGGGGAGCACAGACCAATCATTACACCACGTGGAAAGAACTAAGCTGTGTCCTAAGCGAGTTGGGGTGGCGTATTGGCGAGGTACGCAAGGTGGAGAGCTGGAGTGACGTCATCGGGGTGGCGGTCGTCCATGTCGAAGGAGACCACTTTATCCTGTATGACGCTGATAACGGCATTTTCTATGACCCAGGCCAATGGGAAGGTCCCGATCTCGATACCCAGCTTGTTCCCCTGAGCTATCTTCCTGTGCATTTGCCAGAAAGTGCATAAACCGCCGACAATTGTTGGATCATCCAGCGGGCGTTGATTTCTGCCGCCGCAATTCCTGAGGCTGGACACGACAGGCATCTCCGCCGAGGTCGGTGTGACTCGCATCTGTGACCGAATAGAGAGCGCAAGCCTGACCAAACTAAAGGGGTATGTGGATCCGCGCACATTCAGTGTCCGCGGAAACCTCCATCGTATGAGAAAATTGGGTTCGGTATTGCGTGAATGCTTCCTTGCTTGGCATTGCCGAAAAGCGATATATCAGATGATATGAGAAATATAAGAGACTCGTGATGCTCCAGCCTGTTGTAAACGAGACCATCGCCGAGAGCAGCTACCGGCGCATTCGGGCCGACATCATTTTCGGGCGGCTGGCGCCCGGGCAAAAATTGAGACTGGAAAGCCTGAAGGAGGCCTACGATACCAGCATCAGTACGCTCAGAGAGGTGCTGAACCGGCTCTCCTCCGAGGGTCTGGTCGTTGCCGAGGGACAGAAGGGGTTTGAAGTTTCTCCGGTATCCGTCTCCGACCTCAAGGAGACGGCGGCAATGCGGCTTCTGCTCGAGACGCATGCCTTGGAGCAGTCATTCGCGCATGGAGACGTGGAATGGGAGGCGCCGCTGGTATCGGCCCACTACAAATTGGCGCGGATGGAGCAGGTGATGGCAACCGGCGACACCAGCAGGGCCGAGGACTGGAAGCGCTATGATTGGGAATTCCACCAGGCCTTGATTTCCGCATGCGGGTCGAAACTGCTGATGCAGACCCACTCGGGGATCTTCGACAAATATCTAAGGTATCAGATGGTCGCTTTGTCCTACCGGGGTGACGTCGCCGCCGATGAACACCAGCAGCTTCTGGATGCGGCCCTGCGACGGGATGCAGAGACGGCCAAGCGAGTGCTTGCGTTTCATATCCAGGGCGGGGTGGAACATGCGCTGGCCAAAGGGACATTGAAATAACAACGGAGGTCTTTTCAAGATTTAAGGCCATCACACTTCTCGGCGAAACCAGGAAAAGCCATGCTCAAGCAAGTCCACGACCCGGCTGAAACAGTAAGCGATGTCGTCTTCCGGCAGATCCGCGAGGATATCATATCAGGCATATTGGCGCCGGGGGCCAAGATCAAACTGGAGCAGGCAAAGGAGCGCTACTCGATCGGCATTTCGTCGCTGCGCGAAATTCTGAGCCGCCTGACCACGGAGAACCTCGTCGTCGCCGAGGGGCAGCGTGGTTTTGAAGTGAGCCCTGCTTCGCGGCGGGAGTTGCTGGAGCTTGCCGACCTGAGGATCGTTCTTGAAACGCATGCGATCGGCCTTGCATTCGCAGCCGGAAATCTCGAATGGGAAGGGCGCATCGTCGCTGCCCATCACCGGCTGGCTGCCGCTGAGCGCAAGCTGCTGGCGGGCGACGTCTCGCGCACGGTCGACTGGGTCCGATACGATTGGGAGTTCCATCAGGCGATCGTCTCGGCCTGCAATTCAGCGACGCTGATGGCGACATTGTCGTCGGTGTTCGACCGCTTCCTTCGTTACCATATGCTGGCCGAAAGCTTTCGCGGAAAGCCTGTTGTCGATGACCACAGGCTTTTGTTCGAACTGTCCATTCAACGTGACGTCGCCGGCGCGACCGAGGTGGTCAGACGGCATGTACAAAGCGGCGTAGAGCATGTGCTGAAGAGCGGCCGCATTCTCTGATTTAATAAGCGTCTTTCGGAATTCCTTCCGGACGCATCTGCCTTTTCAGCGCGGCGATCCGGAAAATTGCATTTGGCGCGCCATATCCGCGATAGCCGCGGCGCTCGACGATCTCGAAAAAGAAACCCTCGCCATAGGTTCCGCTATAGAGCTGGAAATATTCGCCATGCTCGTCTCGGTCATAGAGGATGTTCTCTGCTTTCAGCCGCTCGGTCATGACAGGATCGAGCCCGAAGCGGGCTTCGACGTCGTCGTAATAGTTCGGCGAAATGTGCAGGGACCTGAAGCCGCAGCCACGAAGTTTTTCGGCGGTTGCAAAGATGTCGTCGGTTGAAAATGCCAGATGCTGGATGCCGGACCCGAACTTCTCCGCAATGAAATGTCCGGCCAGGGTGCGGCGATTTTCGGCTCCGTTCATGGTAATGCGCAACTCGCCCGACTGGTTCTCGACGACTTGGCTGCGCACCACCCCGGCTGGATCGATGATGTCGACCATCGGGGTCTTATGGGTCTCGAAGATCGACGTGTAGAACAGAAGCCAGGTGAGCATTTCATCATAGCCGACCGTCTGGGCGACGTGATCGACGCGAAAAAGGCCGCCGTCCGCCGTCTGGGCGTCGTCGGTGACCGGCCGAAAGTCGATTTCGGAAAAGCGCCCCAAGGCGCTCTTGTCGTCGATCAGATAGACGATGCCGCCGCCCACACCCCGAATGGCCGGCAGTTCAAGCTCGCCCGCCGCGACCGGCTGGCTGAATGCCTCCGCATCCAGGGCAAGGGCGCGCGCATACGCCTTTGCGGCATCGTCGACGACCAAGGCGATCGCATAGGCAAACGTGCCATGAACGGCGTAGGCCGCATTGGCGAATCCCGCCTGATCGACATTGACGAGGATCCGGATCTCGCCCTGCTCGAACAGAGAGACTTTCTTGGTGCGGTGGACGGCAGTCTGCTTGAACCCGAGGGTGCGCAGCAAAGCCACCAGCTCGACTTCATCTTGTTCGTCCGTGGCAAACTCCACGAAGCCGACACCTTTCACGGCAGCCCTTTGCGGCATCGCCGCCCCGGTCATGCTGTCGGCGCCGAGATGGCGCCGCACCTGGTCGCCGAGATAGATCAGTGAGCGGTGGCCGTCGGCGGCGATTGCCCGCGACAGGCCGCCTCGAAACTGGTCGTTGAAAATCTCCAGCGAGAAATACCCGTCATAACCTGTGGCAGCGACGGCTTCGGTGAACGCCGTGACGGGAAGATCGCCTTCTCCAGGCATATTTCGGAAGTGACGGCTCCAATAGAGCAGGTCCATGTCGATCAGCGGCGCATCGGCAAGCTGGACGATAAAGATCTTCTCTTTGGGAAGCGAGCGGATGGAATTGACGTCGATCTTGCGCGACAAGGTGTGGAAGCTGTCGAGGATGAGGCCGACATTCGGATGATCGGCGCGTCGCACGATTTCCCAGGCGTCGCGGTGGTCGCTGATATGGCGACCCCAGGCGAGCGCCTCGTAGCCCACTCTCAGTCCACGCCGGGCGGCACGCTCGCCGAGTTCCCGGAAATCCTCAGCCGCACGGTCGATGCCGCCGATGGCCGCCGGCGAGACGTTCGAGCAGACCAGCACCAAATCTGTTCCAAGCTGCTGCATCACGTCGAACTTCCGTTCGGCGCGATCGAAGGTGCGGCTTCGCAGCGGCTCCGGCATGCCCTCGAAATCTCGAAACGGCTGAAACAGCGTGATCTCCAGGCCATGGTCGCGCACGAGTTTTCCGACATCGGCCGGGCTTCCGTCGAATGCCAGGAAATCATTTTCGAAAATCTCGACGCCGTCGAAGCCCGCTCGGGCGATTGCCTCGAGCTTTTCCGGCAGTTCGCCGCTGATCGTCACAGTCGCAATCGAGGTCTTCATATCAAAGCCCTTTCGGCATCCACCGCCAGCCGCGAAAACTCGCTCTCACCTATTATTGCAAATCTCGTGAGGAATTAAAATAGATAGAGCTATTATAAAATCTCATATGATTTTGAAAAACTCTGTTGATTTAGCCGTCCGTCTCTGGCAATCATTCCTCCCACAGTCAAAAGGTGAGGTGGCTGTCCGGTCGAATGACCGTCAAAGAGGAGGAAACATAATGTTCAAGTCTATGCTGACGCGCCGAAACGCCATGCTCGGAGCCGCAGCCTTTGTGGCTGCCGTCACCTTGGCGCAACCGGCCGCCGCGATTACGCCTGATGAAATCAAGGCTCGCGGTAAGATCATCGTCGGAATTCAGGGTGACAACCCGCCTTGGGGTTTTGTGACCAGCGGCGGCAAACAGGACGGCCTCGACGCCGACATCGCGACGCTGTTTGCCAAGGAATTGGGTGTTACCGTCGAGTTCGTGCCGCTTGAAGTCAACAACCGCATTCCGGCCCTCACGGCCGGCCGCGTCGACGTTCTGTTTGCAACCATGGCGATGCTGCCGGATCGCGCAAAGGCCGTGCAGTTCAGCAAGCCCTATGTGGCCAATGCCATCGTTCTGATCGGTCCCAAATCGGCAGAGATCAAGACGAATGCCGACATGGCCAAATTCAGCGTCGGCGTCGCCAAGGGTGCAGCGCAGGACACGCAGGTGACGAAGAACGCGCCTGAGGGCACGACGATCCGGCGCTATGACGGAGACGCTGCGAGCGTCCAATCCCTCGTTTCCGGCCAGGTCGATACGCTGGGCGGCAACATCTTCTATATGGACCGCGTCGAGAAGGCCCGTCCGGGCGAATTCGAAAACAAGCTTGAATTCCAGAAACTCTACAACGGCGCTTGCACGCGTCTCGGCGAGAAGGAAATCAACGCGGCGCTGAACACCTTCATCGACAAGATCAAGGCAAACGGCGAGCTCAAGACCGTCTACGACAAGTGGATGAAGGTCCCGGTCCCGCAATTCCCGGAAACGCTGGAAGGCATTCCGTTTGCGGTGAACTGAGCCAACGCTAAAGGCGGGACGAGGCCCGGGCCTTCCGGCTGATGATAAGGCCCGCTAACCACTCCTCCGTCATGCTCGGGCTCGTCCCGAGCATCTTCGGCGGCAGATCCTCGGCACAAGGTCGAGGATGACGTCCAGAGAGAAGTGAAGTCCTTATTTAGGACGGCGGGCATGCCCTGCCCATCAACGCAACCGCCATGCCCAAGGCCCCGAGGTGCGCGACATGACCAGAACCATCTTTGTGCTCAACGGACCGAACCTGAACCTGCTGGGTGAGCGCGAGCCTGCCATCTACGGGTCGACGACGCTGGCAGATATCAAGGACAAGTGCCTCGCAAAGGCTGGGAGTCTCGGCTTTGCCATCGACTTCCGCCAGACCAATTTCGAGGGCGAGTTGGTCGAAAGCGTGCACCAGGCCCGCAAAGGGGCCTGCGGTATCATCATCAATCCGGCCGGCTATACCTTCACCTCAATCGCGCTTCTCGATGCGCTGAAGATGTTCGATCCGCCGAAGATCGAGCTGCACATCTCGAATGTTCATGCGCGCGAAAGCATCTACCACAATTCGCTGATCTCGCGCGTCGCCACGGCGATCATGATCGGCTTTGGCGCCCGCGGTTATGAGCTCGCGATAGAAGCTATGGCCGACATGGCGGGAGCAGCGAAGGCATGAATTATAAGTTGGATTTCACCCCGGTTATCGATGGGCTGCCAAGTCTGCTGCTCGGCTGTCTCGGGACATTCCTGCTTGCCATTTGTGGAATGCTGCTGGCGATCGTCATCGGAATTGGCGGAGTTGCCCTGCGCGATTCTCCGCTGAAGCCGGTGCGGTGGCTGGTCATCGCCTTCGTCGAGTTGATCCGCAACACGCCGTTCCTGGTCCAGATCTTTTTCATCTACTTCGCGCTTCCGCTCACCGGCATCAGGCTGGATCCAACGCCGACGGCGATCATCGCGCTCGGCATCAATGGTGGCGCCTATGCAATCGAGATCATTCGCGGCGGCGTCCAGTCGATCCCGAAGGGGCAGATGGAAGCCGGCCTGGCGCTTGGCCTGCACAAGGCGCAGGTCTTCCGGCTGATCATCCTCAAGCCGGCGTTGCGGGCGATCTACCCGTCTCTGACCAGCCAGTTCGTGCTGTTGACACTGACCACCAGCATTGCCTCGGCGATCTCGGCCTACGAGCTGACCTCCGTTTCCCAGCGGATCGAATCGGAGAGCTTTCGGAGCTTCGAAGTCTACTTCACCGTCACGGTTTTCTATTTCGTGATTTCCTGGCTGATGATGCGCCTGTTTGCGCTGTTTTCGGCCCGCTACTTCAAATATCCCGTCAAGTAGGAGGAATTCCATGGGTCACGACGAGTTCGTCTTCCTCCTGATCGGCCTGAAATGGACCGTCGTCCTCTCCGCAGTCGGCTTTGTCTGCGGCTGCATTGCCGGGCTCGGTGTCGCTCTCGCCCGCGTCTCGGGCATCCCGCTGTTGGAACGCCTGACCGCCGGCTACATCGCCGTCTTCCAGGGAACGCCGCTTCTGATGCAGCTTTTCGTGACCTATTACGGTCTCGCTCTGGTCGGGCTGATGCTCGATGCCTGGGTGGCCGTCGCCATCGGACTGACGCTTCATGCCAGCGCCTATCTCGGCGAGATCTGGCGCGGATCGATCGAGGCGGTTCCGCGCGGCCAGACGGAAGCGGCGAAGGCTTTGAGCCTTCGTTATATCTCCCGCATGAAGGATGTCATCCTGCCGCAGGCGCTGCGCATCTCGCTGCCTGCCACGGTCGGCTTCCTCGTGCAGTTGATCAAAGGCACCTCTCTTGCCTCGATCGTCGGCTTCACCGAGCTGACCCGCGCCGGCAACATCATCTCCAATCAGATCTTCCAACCGCTGACGGTCTTCGGCGTCGTCGGCATCCTGTACTTCCTGATGTGCTGCCCGTTGACGATTCTCGGGGCGCGTCTCGAGCGAAGGTTCGCCGCCTCCGCGCGCTGATCCGCGTCCCCTGTTCCTCGATGCGGCCCTGCCCGCCAATCCCGGAGTTCTACCGATGACCAGTCCCATTCCCGCCCAGGCCGCAGAAACCATGATCTCCATGGCGCAGGTGGAAAAGTGGTACGGCTCGTTTCAAGCCCTTCACGATATCAACATGACGGTCCGCAGCGGCGAGAGGATCGTCCTGTGCGGGCCTTCCGGCAGCGGCAAGTCGACGCTCATTCGCTGTATCAACCATCTCGAGACCTACCAGAAAGGTGAAATCCGGGTTGGCGGCATCGTTCTGAGTGACCAGGCCAAGACCGTCGATGCGATCCGCCGGGAGGTCGGCATGGTCTTCCAGCAGTTCAATCTGTTTCCGCACCTGACCGTGCTGCAGAACTGCATGCTGGCGCCGATGAAGGCGATCGGCGTCGGCAGGGCGGAAGCCGAGGAACGGGCACGCGGGCTGCTTGAGCGGGTCAAGATCCTGGAGCAGGCCGACAAATACCCGGTCCAGCTCTCAGGCGGCCAGCAGCAGCGCGTCGCCATTGCCCGCGCGCTTTGCATGCGGCCGAAAGTGATGCTGTTCGACGAGCCGACGTCGGCGCTCGACCCGGAGATGGTCAAGGAGGTGCTGGATACGATGATCGCATTGGCCGACGAGGGCATGACGATGATCTGTGTCACCCATGAGATGGGCTTTGCCCGCCAGGTCGCCGACCGGGTGATCTTCATGGCCAGCGGCGCGATCGTCGAGGAAGCCCCGCCCGCCGAATTCTTCACTAACCCGCAGCACGAGCGCACCCGGAAATTTCTCGGAGAAATCCTGCGGAAGTAGGGGGCAGGGCCGATACCTCGCCAAATTCTGGGAGCCGATCATGAAGCCATTGAAGATTGCAGTCATGGGAGCCGGCCTGATCGGCAGACGCCATGCCGAGCGCATCATATCCGAGCCCGGAACGCTTCTCTCCGCCGTGATCGATCCGTCTTCGGCCGGTCACGACTTTGCCCGCAATGCCGGCGCCCGATGGTATGCGAACTTCCGGGATATCAGTGAGGAAGACAGGCCTTACGGCGTCATCGTGGCAACACCGAACCAGCTCCACGTCGAGAACGCTATGGAGATCATCGCCGCTGGCATCCCGGTTCTGGTCGAAAAACCGATCGCCGACGATGTCGATGCCGCCGCGGCGCTGGTTGCGGCCGGCGAGAAGGCCGGGATCCCGATTCTGGTCGGCCATCACCGGCGTTACAACCCGATGATCCAGGCGGCCAAACAAATCGTCGACGGCGGCCGGCTTGGCCGGATCATCGCGGTGCATGGCACCTTCTGGGTCGCCAAGCCCGACGACTATTTCGACATCTCCTGGCGGCGGGAAGCCGGCGCCGGCCCAATCTTCGTCAACCTGATCCATGATGTCGACCTCTTCCGATTTCTGTTCGGCGAGGTCGAAGCCGTGCAGGCGATGGAATCGCACGCCGTGCGCCACCACGCCGTCGAGGATACGGCCGTTGTCTCGTTGCGGTTTGCAAACGGCGTTCTCGCCACGCTTAACGGCAGCGATGCGGTGGCGGCGCCCTGGAGCTGGGAGGCGACCACCGGCGAGAACCCGGCATTTCCACGCTACAGCAGCCATTGTTACCAGATCGGCGGCACCAAGGGTTCGCTCGCAATTCCCGATCTGACGCTTTGGACAGCGACGTCGAAGCCGAATTGGCTGGAGCCGCTTGCCGAGGAGCGCGTACCCTTTGAAGCAGCCGATCCGCTTTGCCGTCAGCTCCGCCATTTTTGCGATGTGATACGTGGCGATGCCGCGCCCCTCGTAAGCGGGCGCGAGGGACTCGCCACCCTCAGGGTCGTCGAAGCGATCAAGAGATCGGCGTGCTCGGGGCAGATGGTCCGCCTCTCTGACGCCGTTGCCTCTGCCGATCCCCAGAAAGTCTAGCCACATGATCACCGGCACGACCAAACTCATCGCTCACCTCGGTTATCCCACCGAGTCGTTCAAGGCGCCTCTGATCTACAATCCGTATTTCGAAAAGACCGGCATCGATGCGGTCGTCGTGCCGATGGGCTGCCGGCCGGAGGACTATCCGGCGTTCCTGAAGCTTGTCTTCCGGCTCTCCAATATCCACGGTGCGCTGATCACGATGCCGCACAAGATTGCGACGATGGCACTGCTCGACGAAGCCTCGACCAACGCCAAAGTCGCGGGCTCGTGTAATGCGGTGCGTCTCGATGCCGATGGCAGGCTGATTGGTGACATGTTCGATGGCGAGGGCTTCGTGCGGGGCGTTCTGCGCAAAGGCAGAAAGGTCGACGGCGCCCATGCGCTCGTCGTCGGCGCCGGCGGCGTCGGCTCGGCGATCGCGGCGTCGCTGGCGCAGGCAGGTGTGGGCCATCTCTCAATCTTCGACGCCAGCGAGACAGCCGCGACCGCGCTGCTCGGCCGGTTGAAGACATATTATCCGCATCTGCACGTCACGACCGGCTCTCTCGATCCGGCAGGGTTCGATATCGTCGTGAACGCGACACCGCTTGGAATGCGGCGGGGTGACCCTCTGCCGATCGATGTCGACCGCATCTCCCCATCGACCTTCGTCGGCGAGGTGGTGCTGAGCAAGGAGATCACCCCGTTGCTGGAGGCAGCACGGGCTCGGGGCTGCGCCTTTCAAGTCGGCACGGATATGCTGTTCGAACAAATCCCCGCCTATCTCGAATTCTTCGAATTCCCAACAACGACGGCCGACAATCTGCGGGCCATAGCCAGGCTCGTTTGATGCTCGTTTCGCCTGAGGTAAAAGATCGCGACGGGCTTTAGACCACCCCAAGCCGCCTGATATTCCCCACTAACTCCCCCGCCAGCCGCAAGCTGGCGGCGGTTGCCATCGCCATTTGCGGCAGCAGCAGCCATTCGAGCGTCCAGGCGGCGCCGGAGCGTTCCTGTTCATGGACGAGGGATTGGTGAATGCCCGACAGCGCCGTGGCGTTGAAGCGGGCAAGCGAGACCAGCACCTCGGCGGCAACGGGGTTCTGTTTGTGGGCCATCGCCGACGAAGTGCCGCCGCCTGATATTTCTATCTCCTGGCCTGACTGGGCGAGCAGGGCGATATCCTGGCCGATTTTGCCGAGGCTGCCCGAGATCGACGCAAACAGGCCGGCAATATCGGCGATCGGCAGACGGCCGCTCTGCCATTGCGTGGTGTCGGTGAGGCCGAGTTCCTGGGCGAGCGAGGCACGGACGGTTGCGGCGTGCGGCCCGAGCTTGTCGAGCGTGCCGGCGGCCCCACCGAGCTGGACGGGAAAACTCTGCTCGGTCAGGCGGTCGCGATAGGTCGTCAGCGGCGCGCGCCACGCAGTGAGACGGTCGGAGACGCTGATCGGGATCGCCGCCTGCATGCGGGTATGACCCATCAGCCGGTTGCGGCCGAACTGGCGATCGAGCCCATCGAGCTCTGCGACGATGGCGGAAAGCCGGCCGGCAAACAGGAAGACGACGGCCTTCAGCCGGATCATCAGACTGGTGTCGATGACATCCTGGCTGGTGGCGCCGAGATGCAGGCTTTTCGCCGCTTCCTCGCCGACGTCGGTGCGCAGCTGCTTGATGAGCTCGGGAACGACGACGCCATCGCGTGCCGTGGCCGCTCGCAAACGGGGCAGGTCGGGAGAAAAGCCGGCGCAGATTTCGGCGATCCGCCTTGCGGCTTCGGCAGGGATGAGGCCATGGGTGGCTTCGGCCCTCGCCAGCGCGGCCTCGAAGGCGAGCATGGCGCGAATGTCGGCCCCGGCGGAGAAGTAGGGCGCGATTTCATCGTCGCCGAGCAGGCCGGAGAGGAAGGGATGGTCGAAGGGCGATGCGGTCATGAATTGCTCGTTTGTGATGGAGGCCCCTCATCCGGCTGCCGCCACCTTCTCCCCGAGGGGAGAAGGGGTTTTGAGGCATTGTCCCGTCTCCTCTCGGGAAAGGGTAAGGTGAGGGGACGCTACTTGCACTGGGCCCTATCGGCAAGTTACTTGCCGGCTCTTAAATATCCAGAAACACCGTTTCCTTCGGACCCTGCAGATGGATGTCGAAATGGCAGGTCGCGGCGTCGCGGGTGGCGACCAGGGTTGCGACACGCTCGCGATGTTCGATGCGCTGAAGCAGCGGGTCGGCGCTGTTGGCCTCCGTCTCCTCCGGAAAATACATGCGGGTGTGCAGGCCGATATTGATGCCGCGGGCGACGATCCAGACGGTGATGTGCGGCGCCATCTTGCGGCCGTCCTTGAAGGGGACACGGCCGGGCTTGATGGTCTCGAAGCTATAGACGCCGTCTGCGGACCGGGTCGGGCAGCGGCCCCAGCCGGTGAAATTGGGATCGGCTGTGCCGCGCATTTCCGACGGGCTGTTGTAAAGGCCGGCGCTGTCGGCTTGCCAGATTTCGACGACGGCATCGCGCACCAGTGCGCCGGCGCCGTCGAAGATGCGGCCGGTCATGGTGATGCGTTCGCCGAGCGTCTTGTCGTTGATCATCTCGGTGCCGAGATCGGTATCGTAGACGCCCGCTATGTCGCAGAAATTCGGTGTCAGGCCGATATGGACATAGGGACCTGCCGTCTGCGACGGAGTTTCCTTGAGATAGCCAAGCTGCTGCATGGTCAGTTGCCCTCCAGCCTGTTTTCGAACATCGTCGAGCGGCGGCCGCGCAGCACGATATCGAATTTATAGGCGCGTGAATCCATCGGGATGGTGTTGCCCCAGTCGAGCGGCGCGATCAGCTGCTCGATCGCCGCCTTGTCGGGGATCGTGCCGACGATCGGACATTTCCAGATCATCGGATCGCCTTCGAAATACATCTGGGTGATCAGGCGCTGGGCAAAACCGTGGCCGAAGATCGAAAAGTGGATATGGGCGGGGCGCCAGTCGTTGACGCCGTTCGGCCAGGGATAGGCGCCGGGGCGGACGGTGCGGAAATGGTAGCGGCCTTCCTCGTCGGTGATCGTGCGGCCGCAGCCGCCGAAATTCGGGTCGATCGCCGCGAGATAGGATTCCTTCTTGTGGCGATAGCGGCCGCCGGCATTGGCCTGCCAGAACTCGACCAGTGCACCGGCAAGCGGCTTGGCGCGCTCGTCGAGCACACGGCCGTGGACGATGATGCGCTCGCCGATGGCGCTTTCGCCGGAGCGCGCATAATTCAGGATCAGGTCGTTGTCGAGATCGCCGATCATCGAATGGCCGAAGACCGGGCCTGTCGTTTCGGAGATCGTGCCGTCGAGCGAGAGCAGCGCACGCTGCGGCGCGCGCAGCACGGATGTTTTATAGCCGGGGGTCAGCGCCGGCGCATGCCAGGCGCGGTCGCGGGCGAAGAAGGCGCCGGTCTCGGGCTTGCGGTTCGGTAATTCGGACATCTCTCCCCCTCAGGCCGCCTTTTCGGCGTCCATCTGTTCAAAGGCCTGCTTGGCAATCTTGATCGCGTGATTGGCGGCGGGAACGCCGGCGTAGATTGCCACATGCAGCAGCGCTTCGCAGACATCCTCGCGGGTGGCGCCGGTGTGGGCGGTGGCGCGCACATGCATGGCAACCTCGTCATCCTGGCCGAGCGCCGCCAGCAGTGCGATGGTGACGATCGAGCGCTCGCGTTTGGTCAGCCCCGGGCGCGACCAGACATGACCCCAGGCGGCTTCGGTGATCAGTTCCTGGAAGGGCCGGTCGAATTCGGTCGCCGCGGCTGTGGCGCGATCGACATGGGCGTCGCCAAGCACGGCGCGGCGGGTCGCCATGCCCTGCCGGTGGCGCTCCGAGGAGGAGGCGGTTTCGTTCATCGGTTGGTTTCTCCAGGCGGAAGAGATGTCAGGAAGGCGCGGATGATCGCCGTCAGCGCGTCCGGCTGCTCGACGCAGGGAATATGGGCGCAATCGGCGATCACCTCGTATCGGGCGCCTGGGATCAGCTTCGCGGTCGAAAACACGAGATCGGGCGGTGTCGAGCCGTCCTGGTCGCCGACGATACAGATGGTCGGGACAGTGATCTTCTTTGCCGCCTCGGTGAAATCGGCATCGCGGATCGCTTCGCAGGCGGCGATATAACCCTCGACCGGCTGGCGCGTCAGCATGTTGCAGTAACCGGCATAGGCGGTGCTTTCGGGCCGACGGAAGGCTGGCGTGAACCAGCGCTCCATAATGGCGTCGACAATGCTGGCGATGCCGTTTTGCTCGACCGCGGCGATGCGGGCGTTCCAGCTTTCCGAGGTGCCGATCTTATGGGCGGTGTCGCAGAGGATCAGCGCGCGGACCAGATCCGGCCGGCGCTGATAGAGCGACTGGGCGACGAGGCCGCCGATGGAGAGGCCTAAAATAACCGCATCTTTGACGGAAAGCAGATCGAGCAGCCCGGCGAGATCCGTTGCATGATCCTCGATCGAAGCGGGGAGCTGGCCGACATCGGAAAGCCCGTGGCCGCGCTTGTCGTAAAGCACGATGGCGTAGTCGCCGGCAAGCCGCACCACGACGTCGCGCCAGATACGGAAATCCGTTCCGAGCGAATTGACAAAGACAATCACCGGCCGGTCGGCGGGCGCACCGATCACCTGATAATGGATCGTCACGTCGTTGATGCGGGCAAATTGCACGTCACTCTCCTCCTGAATAGTAAAATTGAATGGTTGATCCGGTTAAGTAAAATGATATTTTTCTGCTTTTCAATAACCATGGAGTTATGTGAGTGATGATCGACAGCCGCGTCAAGTTTCGCCATCTGCAGACCTTTGTCGAGGTGGCGCGGCAGAAGAGCGTCATGAAGGCGGCTGAATTGCTGCATGTCAGCCAGCCGGCGGTCACCAAGACGATCCGCGAGCTGGAACAAGCGCTGGGCGTTGCCGTCTTCGAGCGCGATGGCCGCGGCATCAAGATCACCCGTTATGGCGAAGTCTTCCTCCGCCATGCCGGGGCGGCGCTGACGGCGCTGCGCCAGGGTCTCGATTCCGTCGCGCAGGAGCAGTTTGCCGATGCACCGCCGATCCGGATCGGCGCCCTGCCGACGGTGTCGTCGCGCATCATGCCGCGGGCGATGGGACTCTTCCTCAAGGAGAGGACCTGGAGCCGGGTGAAGATCGTCACCGGCGAGAACGCGGTGCTGCTGGAGCAGCTTCGCGTCGGCGATCTCGATGTCGTCGTCGGACGTTTGGCGGGGGCGGAGAAGATGGCGGGCTTTTCCTTCGAACATCTCTACTCCGAGCAGGTGGTGTTTGCCGTGCGCGCCGGCCATCCGCTGCTGAGCGGCGGGCAATCGCCCTTCTCAGGTTTCGGCGATTACACGGTGCTGATGCCGACGCGGGGTTCGATTATCCGGCCGGTGGTCGAAAATTTCCTCATCGCCAACGGCGTCTCCAGCCTGCCGAACCAGATCGAGACGGTCTCGGATGCCTTCGGCCGCGCCTTCCTTCGCTCAAGCGATGCGATCTGGATCATTTCCAACGGCGTGGTGGCCGACGATGTCGCCGACGGACGACTGGCGCTTCTGCCGGTCGATACCGGCGAGACCAAGGGGCCGGTCGGGCTGACGATGCGCGCCGATTCCGCGCCGTCCGTGCCGCAATCGATCCTGATGCAGACGATCCGCGAGGCGGCAGGAGAGGTTTCCTGACATAATGGAGGTGGGCCGATGGAGGATCAAAAGAAGAACCTCGGCAGGCGGGCGACGGAAGCGACGGTGAAATTCGTCGCCGTGCTCGCGGTGATGATCTTCGTCGCTGCAGGTTCGCTGTCCTATTGGCAGGGCTGGCTGTTCTTTCTCAATTTTTCCGCCTGGATCGTTGCGACGACAGCCTATTTTCTGAAATATGACCGCGCCTTGCTGGAACAGCGGCTGCATGTCGGGCCGGCTGCGGAGCGGGAGCCGGCACAGAAGCGCATTCAGCTTTTCAACGGCATCGTGCTGATTGCGCTCTTCATCGGCTCGGCACTCGATTATCGGTTCGGCGGGTCGGCCGTTCCGGCGTCGGTTGTGATTTTCGGCAACATCCTGGTCGCAGCTGGCTTTTACGGCTGCTTCCTGGTCCTGCGGCAGAACAACTTCGCCTCGGCGACGGTCGAGATCCGCAGGGATCAGCGGGTCATTTCAAGCGGGCTCTACAGCATCGTGCGTCATCCGATGTATGCGGCGGCGCTTGTGCTCTTCGTTGGCATAACGCTGTCGCTCGGCTCGTATTGGGGCTTGCTTGCCATCCCTCCTGCCTTAGGCGGACTCGTCGCGCGGCTGCTGGACGAGGAGAAGCATCTGGTAAGAGACCTGCCGGGTTATGCCGAATACCGCCGCAAGGTCCGCTACCGGCTACTGCCGGGATTATGGTGACGCCCGAACCGGTAGTCGGAATGACAACCTCTTGAAATCTGGTTGATGTACGCCCAGATTTGGACTATGTCTAATTCAAGACAGGAGGCTTCTATGCGGCATGCGCGACGCACCGAGCAACGAGAAGGCCAGGGGCCGCAGCGGCTGGAAACCGACCGCTTTGCCCCTGTAAATCGCAAAAGGCTCAGCGCTCCGGCGCTACGAACCTTTCTGGCGATCGCCGATCTCTGGGGGTTGAGCGAAGAGCAGCGCCTGCTAATGCTTGGTTATCCCTCCCGCTCGACCTACCACAATTGGGCCAAGCAGGCCCGCGAGCACGGCGCTTTCACGCTCGATGTCGATACGCTGACGCGGATCTCCGCCGTGCTCGGCATCCATCAGGCGCTCGGCGTGCTGTTTGCCGACGAACGCGCCGGCATCGCCTGGCTGCGTACGCCGCATCAGGCGCCGGTTTTCGGCGGGCATCGGCCGCTTGAGATCGTCACCAACGGAACCCAGGACGGGTTGATGACCGTACGCCGGTTTCTCGATGGCGCGCGCGGCGGTCTCTATATGCAGCCGAATGTGCTCGACGAGGCATTCACGCCTTACGAAGATACGGACATCGTCTTCCGGTGAGCGATCGTTTTGCCGAGGCGCCGCGTCCGTCCTGCCGGCTGATCCCGTCGCAATTTCCGCCCATCGGGCTTTTTGAGACGGTGGCGCGGGCGGCTGATCTCGACGCGGTGATGGAACTCGTCGGCTGGACCAACGACCGTCTCGTCGCCGACCGCATCCGCAGGCTTCCCGAGGATGAATGGGTCTACGGGACGCCGAACGCCAGTATCGTGATGGCGGCATTCCTGCATGTCGCGCCGGGAGGAATGCGTTTCAACGGCCCGGATCTCGGCGCCTGGTATGCCGCCGACCATCTCCGCACGGCCGCCGCCGAGGTCGGCCATCATCTCCGGCGCGAAACTGTCGCGCGCGGTGTCGCGACGATGGCCCGCACCTATCGAAGCTACGCCGCTACCCTCATTGGCGACTATCTCGACATTCGCGGCGAACAGGCGCTGCGGCCCCATGTCTATGACGGCACGAGTTATGCTGCGTCGCAGGTGTTGGGCGAAGAGGTGCGTTCGAGCGGCGGCGCCGGTATCCTCTATGACAGCGTCCGGCTGAGAGGCGGGGTGAATATCGCCGCGCACCGGCCGCGCAACATCCGCGACGTGGTGCAGGCCGATCACTTCGAAATCACCGTCTCCGCCACCGACCGGAGCATCGATGTCAGGAAGCTGGCACCCTAGACGACGAGGCGCTCGGCCCAGGCCTTGGCCGTCTTCGCCATCGTGGCGAGGTGATCGGCAGCGGAGAAGCCGGAGACTGTCTTGCGCGGCTTGAGGTCGTGGTCGCCGTCTTCGAGCCAGAAGAGCTCGATCCTGCTTGAGAGATCGTAGCCCGGCACCTCGTCGCGTGTGCCGAATTCATCGCGCGTCCCCTGGCAGATCAGCGCGGGCGTCGCCAGCCCCGTGAGATGGCCGGTGCGCAGCTTTTCCGGCTGGCCGGGCGGATGAAAGGGATAGCCGAGGCAAAGCAACCCGGCGATCTTTTGCTGACGATAGAGGTCGTCTGCCACCATGCTGGCAACCCGGCCGCCCATCGACTTGCCGCCGATGATCAGCGGGCCGCTGGTCCCGAGCTCGGCAATGGCCGCCTCATATTCGGGATTGAGCGTTTCGGCGCGCGGCGGCGGCTTGCGGCCTCCGGTGCGGCGGGCGGCCATATAGGCGAATTCGAAACGGGCGACGCGGAAGCCGACGGCGGCCAGCGCCTCTGCCGCGGATGTCATCGATGCGGAATCCATCGGCGCGCCGGCGCCATGCGCCAGAAGGATGGTGAAGCGCGCATCCTGCGGCCCCTGCAGCAGAAATCTGTCCAGCATCGGCAATACTCCATTCCGTCATCGGAACCATGTCGGCGGCCGTGACTTTGTCCTTGAAAGGAGACAGACAATGTCGACGAATGACGAAAACGTAAAGCCCGAGCAGCGGCGACCCAAGGATGTCGGCGCCGTTCCCGAAAAGCCGGAGCCCGCCGACGCAGAATCGCTGGCGCCACCGACAGTGCAGCCGGCTGGAGCGAGCGATAAAAGCGAACGGCCGGTGGTCAATCCCGTGACCGGAGTGGCCTTCTAACGGCTGACTCTATTGCCGTGCGGGACAGTCCCTTGAAACCCAGGCCCAAAGGGTCCATATACCGCTCCTGCCTGAAAAACGGATGCGTATGGTATCGACGCCGTCGAGCCGTTCGCTGTCCGACAGGATAAGGGCGCTCCCCGCAAGGGTCGAGCGCCCTTTTTGCTTTTCAGACATCGCGCGGACCGAGGCTTTTGTTTCGCTGTGGTGGCGATAGTGAGGACCTGCCACCATACTCTATATAGCACTTCGGAATCCCGAAATTGGTTGCCGGATTGAAATCATTGCGTATTCTTTGCGACGACACCGCGCGAAAACCCCGCGGATTTCGGAATCCCGAAGCGGGCGAATTTCGGGATTCCGAAGCGGGATTTTTTCTTCCTGCCGTTTTTTCGCGGCGGCACTGTCGATTTTCGCATCCGCCGTTCGTCATTCTCACGATGTGCTGCAGCACGTCCCTTGCGCGTCCGAAACGATGCGCGGCAACAGAAGGAGGATATCGTCATGGATAATCAGCATCTGGTACCCGCCGCCGTGCTTGCGGCAAAGAACGGCGTCCGGTTTCCCAATGAGAGCGAGGCTTATCGCAGCGCCCGCGATGCGCTGCTGGCCGAAGAGATCGAATTGCGCCGGCACATCGAGCGTGTGGCGGTACAGCGCCGGGCGCTGCCGCCGGGCGGCGAGGTGACGAAGGATTACCGTTTCGAAGGTGCTAACGGGCCGATATCCTTTACCGAACTCTTCGCCGACAAGGACACGCTGATCGTCTACAGCTATATGTTCGGCCCGGAACGCGAGCGCCCATGCCCGATGTGCACCTCGTTGCTCTCGGCCTGGGACGGCGAGGTGCCTGACATCCAGCAGCGCGCTGCGCTGGCGGTCGTCGCGCTGTCGCCGATCGGCAGGCTGCTTGCCTTCAAGACGGAACGCGGCTGGCACCATCTGCCGCTCTATTCCGACCCGACGGGTAATTACAGCCGCGACTATCACGCCATCGGCAGGGGCGGTGGCGATGACGCCGCCTTCAACGTCTTCGCCCGGCGCGACGGCACCATTCGCCATTTCTGGAGCGGGGAGATGGGCGGGGTGACGGCCGATCCGGGCGAGGATCCGCGCGGCGCGCCCGACCTGATGCCGCTCTGGACCGTGCTCGATTGCACGCCCGAAGGCCGGGCGCCGGACTGGTATCCGAAGCTGTCCTATTAAGGCCGGCGTCCCAGGCCCTCAGCCGGTGGAGCGGTTTCTCGACGCCTCGGCCCATTCGAGGTTGGCGACCGCAGCTTCCGGCAGCGGCGGCGGGTCGATGTCGTAGATATAGCCGGTGAGCATGTCGGCGGCGCGTTCCGTCGCCTTGATCTTCGCCTCGGTTTCCGCCACCGCCTTGGAGATCGCCTCGATGCGGGCGCGGAACATGTGGGCGAGCACATCGCGGCCGGAGTGTTTGCCGAGCCGCTCCAGATGCAGGCCGATGCGCGAGGCATGGCGCTCCAGCTCGCTCTTGCTGAACCGCGCCTTGCGCAGCTCTTCGGAGAGACTGTCCTGCATGACGGCGACAGGATCGAAACTTCCAGGCGCGCGCTCGTCGAGCACCGCGTCGGTGACCAGCTTCTCGATCATCACAAGCGCCTGCAGCTCGGCGGCATCGGCGAATTCGACGTCGTAGCCGGTGTCGTCGTACACTTTGCGGCGGACCGGATCGAGAAGCAGCCCATAGGCTTTCTGCAGATTATCGAAGGCTTGCGAATCACCACCCGAATCGGGGTGGGCGACCTTCGCCAGGCGCCGATAGGCAGCCTTCAGCTGCGCTTCGTTCGCATCGCGTTCAACGCCGAGAATATCGTATGGATCCGTCACGCCTGCTCCCTTGCCACCCAGCACGTCGTGGGCGGTCTAGGTCTTCTTCTGCATCAGAAGGGCGAAGTTTAGACCGAAAGCAGGAAAGACGTCCATGGCCTGAGACTGGAATGGTCGATGCGGATGTGTCGAAAAATCGAGGATTGTCCAATTGCTTCAAAATCTTGGGCTAAGATCAGCGTGTGGCGATCATGGCAAGATAACATTTGGCTTCGCCGTCGATTTCCAACGCGGTCCCGACCGCGTCGTTGATCAGCAGCGCATCGCCGGCCGCAAGCGCGCCGGTCTCGCCGTCCCGCCGGAATGACAGCGTGCCGCGATGGCAGAGCAGCAGGCATGTCGACGACGGCAGCGGCAGGGTCTTGCCGCCAGCGATGTCGAGCCGGATCAGCGTATGGGTAAACCCGTTGCGGCGGGTCATGACGTTGAGATCGGTGATGGCGCCGTCCTCGAGCCTGGCGGCGACGGGGATATCGGCCGGGAAGGCAAGCGGATCGTCTGCCGTCGTCAGTAGCGCCGGCGTCCGGCCTTCGATATCGAGCACCATGCCGTTGCCGTCGAGGATCGCCAGCGTGCGGTCGATGCCGGGAAAGATCGAAAACGGGCCGTCTGTCGCGACGGTCGCCATGCTGACGCGCCAGTCGAAACCGCCAAGGCCAGCATCTTCGGGCGAAACGGCGATCTCCACCGTTTCGCCGCCGCCGTTCTTCCACGGCATGCGCTTGTGATCGCCGGCGCGCAGGATCCTCACCGGGCTCAGTTCCCGAGAATGCCGGGCAGGCGCAGGCCCTTTTCCCTGGCGCAGTCGAGAGCGATGTCATAGCCGGCATCGGCGTGGCGCATGACGCCGGTCGCCGGGTCGTTCCAGAGCACGCGCTCCAGCCGCCTTGCCGCGTCGTCCGTACCATCGGCGCAGATGACCATGCCGGAATGCTGCGAGAAGCCCATGCCGACGCCGCCGCCGTGGTGCAGCGACACCCAGGTGGCGCCCGACGCCGTGTTGAGCAGGGCGTTGAGCAGCGGCCAGTCGGAAACGGCGTCGGAGCCGTCCTTCATGGCCTCCGTCTCCCGGTTCGGCGAGGCGACGGAACCCGAATCCAGGTGGTCGCGGCCGATGACGATCGGGGCGGAGAGTTCGCCTGATCTCACCATCTCGTTGAAGGCGAGGCCAAGCTTGTGGCGGTCGCCGAGGCCTACCCAGCAGATGCGCGCCGGCAGGCCCTGGAAGGCGATGCGCTCCCTGGCCATATCCAGCCAATTGTGCAGGTGCTTGTTGTCGGGCAGCAATTCTTTCACCTTGGCATCGGTCTTGTAGATATCCTCCGGGTCGCCGGAAAGGGCTGCCCAGCGGAAGGGGCCGATGCCGCGGCAAAACAGCGGGCGGATATAGGCCGGCACGAAGCCGGGGAAGGCGAAGGCGTTTTCGAGGCCTTCGTCCTTGGCGACCTGGCGGATATTGTTGCCGTAATCGAGCGTCGGAATACCGGCATTCCAGAAGGCGATCATCGCTTCGACATGCTCGCGCATCGAGGCGCGCGCCGCTTTTTCCACTGCTTTCGGATCGCTTTCGCGCTTGGCCTTCCACTCGGCCATCGTCCAGCCCTTCGGCAGGTAGCCGTTGATCGGGTCGTGCGCCGAGGTCTGGTCGGTGACCATGTCGGGGCGGATGCCGCGGCGGACCATTTCCGGCAGGATTTCGGCGGCATTGCCGAGCAGGCCGACGGATTTGGCTTCACCGGCCTTGGTCCAGCGGTCGATCATCTCGAGCGCTTCGTCGAGCGTCTCGGCCTTGGCGTCGACATAGCGGGTGCGCAGCCGGAAATCGATCGAGTCTGGATTGCATTCGATGGCGAGGCAGCAGGCGCCGGCCATCACCGCGGCGAGCGGCTGGGCGCCGCCCATGCCGCCGAGGCCGCCGGTCAGGATCCATTTGCCCTTGAGATTGCCGCCATAATGCTGACGGCCGGCCTCGACGAAGGTCTCGTAGGTGCCCTGGACGATGCCCTGCGTGCCGATATAGATCCACGAGCCGGCCGTCATCTGGCCGTACATGGCAAGGCCTTTCTTATCCAGCTCATTGAAATGGTCCCAGGTCGCCCAATGCGGCACCAGGTTGGAATTGGCGATCAGCACCCGCGGCGCATCCTTGTGGGTGCGGAAGACGCCGACCGGCTTGCCGGATTGGACGAGCAGCGTTTCTTCTTCGGTCAGCGTCTTCAGCGTCGCGACGATGCGGTCGAAATCCTCCCAGGTGCGGGTGGCGCGGCCGATGCCGCCGTAAACGACGAGTTCGTTCGGGTTCTCGGCGACATCAGGATCAAGATTGTTCATCAACATGCGCAGCGGCGCTTCGGTCATCCAGCTCTTGGCATTGAGATCATTGCCGCGGGGCGCGCGGATTTCGCGGATATTGTGGCGTGGGTTGGTCATGGCGGTTCCCCTGTCGAGTGATCGTTATCGTTTCAGGTCTGGCGCAATTTGTTCGATGCGCACCAGAATGTTTTTGAGATGGACGCGAAGTCGGTCTGCCCTCGCGGTGTCGTAGGCAAAGGGCGGTGTCTCGGTCTGCAGATGCGTCGACTGCGCAAGCTCCATCTGGATCGCGTGCACGCCGGTCTCGGGCCGGCCGTAATGGCGGGTCGTCCAGCCACCCTTGAAGCGACCGTTGAGCACGCTGTCATAACCTTCTGCGGCTTCGACGACGGTCAGCGTCGCTTGCTCGATGGCGCCGTCGCAGGTTTTGCCCATATCGGTGCCGATATTGAAATCCGGCAGCTTGCCTTCGAACAGGAAGGGAATGTGAGAGCGGATCGAGTGGCAGTCGTAAAGGATCGCCACGCCATGGCTTGCCCTGACGCGCTCGATCTCGGCGGCAAGTGCCGCGTGATAGGGCGCATGAAAATCCCGCAGCCGCGCCGCGATATCGGCTTCGTCAGGCGCCTGCCCATCCTTCCAGATCGGCTGGCCGTCGAAGTCCGTTTCCGGGATGAGGCCGGTGGTGTTCTGGCCGGGATAAAGGCTGACGCCCTGCGGATCGCGGTTGGCGTCGATCACGTAGCGGTGGAAGGTGGCGCGCACGGTCGTGACATTGTCGAGCAGGCCGTCATAGAGCTGGTGGATGTGCCAGTCGGTATCGGCCAGAATCCTGCCATTGTCGTTGAGACGGTCGGCAATCTCCGCCGGCACGTCGGTGCCGGTGTGGGGAAAGGCGAGGATTATGGGGGAGGTGCCCTGACGGATTTCGTATGGTGCGGTCATCTCAACCCTCCAAAACCGGCAAGATGCCAGATGAAACCGAGGCGTTCAGTGCGCCGGTCGCCACCAGCTCGGCGGCGGCGGCGAGGTCGTTGGCCATGTAGCGGTCGGTATCGAGGGTCGGAACCTTGCTGCGGATCGCGGTGATCGCCTTGGCGAGTTCCGGGCTTGTCGACAGCGGCGCGCGCAGTTCGACGCCTTGGGCGGCGGTCAGCGCCTCGATGCCGATGATGGCGAACAGGTTCTCGGTCATCCCGAGCAGGCGGCGGGCGCCGTGGCAGGCCATCGAGACATGGTCTTCCTGGTTGGCTGAGGTCGGGGTCGAATCGACCGAGGCCGGATGCGACATCTGCTTGTTCTCCGACATCAGCGCCGCCGAGGTGACCTCGGCGATCATCAGGCCGGAATTCAGGCCCGGCTTCTTGGCGAGGAAGGCCGGCAGGCCGTAGGAAAGGGTGGGATCGACCAACAGGGCGATGCGGCGCTGCGAAATCGCGCCGATCTCGCAGACGGCAAGCGCGATCTGGTCGGCGGCAAAGGCGACGGGTTCGGCGTGGAAATTGCCGCCGGAGACGACGGAATTGTCCGACAGCACCAGCGGATTGTCTGTGACCGCATTGGCCTCGATCTCCAGCGTGCGGGCAACCGAGCGCAGCAGGTCAAGGCAGGCGCCATCGACCTGGGGTTGGCAGCGGATGCAATAGGGATCCTGCACACGCTCGTCGCCCTCGATATGGCTCTGGCGGATGACGGATTGTTCGAGCAGGGCGCGAAGTGCTGATGCCGTGTCGATCTGGCCCTTGTGGCCGCGCAAGGTGTGAATATCCGGATGGAAGGGCGCCGAAGAGCCCATGGCGGCGTCGGTCGACATGGCGCCGGTGATCAGCGCCGACTGCGCGGCGCGGTGGGCGCGGAAGAGACCGGCAAGCGCCAAGGCCGTCGAGGTCTGGGTGCCGTTGATCAGCGCCAGGCCCTCCTTGGCGGCGAGCACCACCGGTTTGAGACCTGCCCTTTCGAGGGCTTCAGCGCCCGAAAGACGTTCGCCGGCGAAGAAGGCTTCGGCTTCGCCCATCATCACCGCGGCCATATGGGCGAGCGGTGCAAGATCGCCGGAGGCGCCGACCGAGCCTTTTTCCGGGATCAGCGGAATGACGCCCTTTTCCAGCATGCCCTCGATCAGCCGCACCAGCTCCAGCCGTACGCCGGAGGCGCCGCGCCCGAGCGAGACCAGTTTCAGCGCCATGATCAACCGGACGATATTTTCAGGCAGCGGCGCGCCGACGCCACAGCAATGCGACAGGATGAGATTGCGCTGCAAGGTTGCGACGTCGGCGCTGTCGATCTTGATCGAGGCGAGTTTGCCGAAGCCGGTATTGATGCCGTAGACCGGCGCATTGCCGGCGGCGATCTCGGCGATCCGGGCGGCGGCCTTGGCGATGCCGGCATCGAAGGCGGGATCGAGCCTTGCCGGCTCGCCGGTCCAATAGATGATTTCCAAATCCCTGAGGGAGACGGAGCCCGGGTGGAGCGTGATGGTCATCGACCGTTCCTTTCGCCCTTGAAGACGCGTGTGTGAAGCGGGTTGAAGCCGATGCGGTAGACGAGCTCGGCGAGGCTCTCAATATTCCAGACGGCAAAATCGGCTGATTTGCCGGGCTCGAGCGTTCCGGTCTCGCCGATGAGGCCGAGCGCGCGCGCACCTTCGCGAGTGGCGCCGGCGATGCATTCTTCGACGGTGAGGCCGAAAAGCGTCGCCGACATGTTCATGGTCAGCAGCATCGAGGTGAGCGGCGAGGTGCCGGGATTGCAATCGGTGGCAATCGCAATCGGCACGCCGGCCTGGCGTAGCGCCTCCACCGGTGGCTTCTGCTTCTCGTGGATGGCGTAGAAGGCGCCGGGCAGAAGCACGGCCACGGTGCCGGCAGCGGCCATCGCGGCAACACCTTCTTCGTCGAGATATTCCAGATGATCGGCCGAAAGCGCGCCATATGACGCGGCGAGCCGGGCGCCGCCGAGATTGGAAAGTTGCTCGGCATGCAGCTTGACCGGCAGGCCAAGCGCCTTCGCCTTGTCGAAGACGCGGGCGATCTCGGCTCTGGAAAAGGCAATGCCCTCGCAGAAGCCGTCGACCGCATCGGCAAGGCCGAGATTATACATGTCGTCGAGGCCGGGCAGCACGACATCATCGAGATAATCGCCGTTGCGGCCCTTGTATTCCACCGGCGTCGCATGGGCGCCGAGATAGCTGGTGGCGACGCGGACCGGTCTCAGATGGCCGAGCAGACGGGCGCTCTGCAACATCTTCACTTCGCCGGTCCGGTTCAGCCCGTAGCCGGATTTGATCTCGATCGTCGTCACGCCTTCGGCAAGCAGCGTATCGAGCCGCGGCAGCGCCGCGCTGACGAGTTCCTCGACCGACAGCGCATTGGTCGCTTTGACCGAGGAGACGATGCCACCGCCGGCACGCGCAATTTCCTCATAGGTGGCGCCTTGAAGGCGCATCTCGAACTCGCGGGCTCGGTTGCCGCCGTGGACGATATGGGTGTGGCAGTCTACGAGGCCGGGCGTGACCCAGCGGCCTTCGAGATCGACGATGTCGGAGCGTTCGATGGCGGAAGCCGGCAACTCGCTTTCGGCACCGGCAAAGGTGATGCGGCCGTTTTCGGTGAGCACGGCGCCCTTTTCGACGATACCGAGCCCGTCCTTTTCAGGCGCAAGCGTGGCCAGGCGCGCATTGCGCCACAGCACTGGCCGGACGTCTGGGGATGAGGCTTCCTCTGAAAAATTGTTCCCGGTCATCAGCTTTGCGCCTTTCCTTATGTCGAAACATGTATATACATAATAAGCAGGTGACAAGAGAAATTTTGCGCGCTTTTCTGGAAAAGAAAGAGCAGCGGCGCGGTAAGAGGAGAGGGACGGCCATGACCACACTTCACGCAGGCACGGCACTGACGCCGAAAGGCTGGCAGAAGGACGTGCGGCTGACGCTCGAAGCCGGTCGCATTGCCCGGGTCGAGATCGGGGTTTCGCCTCAGCCCGGCGATGAACGCCACGCTCTTATCGTTCCGGCCATGGGAAATCTGCACAGCCATGCCTTCCAGCGGGCGATGGCCGGCCTTGCCGAGGTACGCGGCCCGGCCAATGACAGCTTTTGGAGCTGGCGCACCGTCATGTACAAGTTCGCGCTGGCAATGACCCCTGAACATGTCGAGGCGGTCGCCGCCAAGCTCTATGCGGAAATGCTGGAGGCGGGCTTTTCCCGGGTCGGCGAATTCCATTATCTCCACCATGACAGGGATGGCGGCATTTACGCCAATATCGCCGAGCTTGCCGAACGCATTGGTGCTGCCAGCGAAGAGACCGGCCTCGGCCTGACCTTGCTGCCGGTCTTCTACGCTCATTCCGGCTTCGGCGGCGCTC
The DNA here is from genome assembly GCF_019685125.1 of Rhizobium sp. NZLR10. NCBI lineage: Bacteria > Pseudomonadati > Pseudomonadota > Alphaproteobacteria > Hyphomicrobiales > Rhizobiaceae > Rhizobium > Rhizobium sp. NZLR10. Next base: position 85,956 of record NZ_JABDWE010000006.1, read on the forward strand.
AGCCGATCGACGGCCAGCGGCGTTTCATCAATTCGCTGGAAAGCTTCGAAAGGCTGATGGAGGGATGCCGGGCGGTAACCAGCCGGCTCGACGGCGCCGAACTCGGGCTGGCGCCGCACAGCCTGCGCGCCGCAACGCCTCAGGAATTGGCGAAGCTTGTGCCGATGGCGGGCGACGGCCCCATCCATATCCATGTCGCCGAGCAGGTCAAGGAGGTCGAGGATTGCATCGCCTGGTCGGGCGCGCGGCCGGTGGAATGGCTGCTCGATCATGCGCCTGTGGATGAGCGCTGGTGCTTGATCCACGCGACGCACATGACCGACGACGAAACGCGGCGGATGGCGAAAAGCGGGGCGATTGCCGGCCTCTGCCCGATCACCGAAGCCAATCTCGGCGACGGCGCCTTTGCCGCGCCACTCTTCCTCGAAGAGGGCGGGCGTTACGGCATCGGTTCGGATTCCAATGTGCTGATCTCGGTGCCGGAAGAACTGCGCCAGCTCGAATATTCGCAGCGCCTGGCTCTGCGCGCCCGCAATGTCGTTGCAGCACCCGGCGGATCGACGGCACTTTGCCTGTTCACCCAGGCGCTTGCCGGCGGCGGTGCCGCTTTGAAGGCGCCCGCAGGTCTTGTTGAAGGCCATCACGCCGATCTCGTTTCGCTCGATACTGCGGCCGTTTCCTATCTCTCCGGCGACCAGATTCTCGATCACTGGCTGTTTGCCGGCGGTATTTCCGTCGATTGCGTCTGGGCGCGCGGCCGCAAGCAGGTGGAGGGCGGGCGCCATCTCAAACGTGACGCCATCGACCGGCGTTTCCTGGCCGCGATGGGTGAATTGCTGGCTGCCTGAAAAAGCGCTTTTCATGAGCAAGCATTCGAATTAGAGCGGGGGATCAATCGGAACGTGGCGATGAATCAAAGCAGGGATCCCACCTTGCATCAGCGCATCCTTGGCGACATCGAGGGCCGTATCGTCTCGGGCGAATGGCCGCCGGGGCATCGCATTCCCTTCGAAGTGGATCTCGCCACCCAATATGACGTCTCGCGGATGACGGTGAACAAGGTGCTGACTCAGCTCGCCAAGGCCGGTCTCATCGAGCGCCGCAAGAAATCCGGCAGCTTCGTCACCCAGCCGCAGGCGCAATCGGCCGTCCTCGAAATCCACGACATCAAGGCCGAGGTGCAGTCGCTGAACCTGCCCTATTCCTATGCGGTTTCGAAGAAGACCAGCCGCAAGGCGAAGGTGGAAGACAGCCGCCGGCTGGAACTGCCGGTCGCCTCTTCGGTCGTCGAGGTGGTCTGCATCCACAATGCCGGCGCGCGGCCCTTCTGCCTGGAGGAGCGGTTGATCAGTCTGGCGACCGTACCGGAAGCCGCCGATGCCGATTTCCTGATGATGGCGCCGGGGCCCTGGTTGCTCAACCAGGTGCCGTGGAGCACGGCCGAACACCGGATCCACGCCGTCTCGGCCAATGCCGAAGTGGCCGCGGTCCTCGACATCGCGCGCAATACCGCCTGTCTCGTCGTCGAACGCCGCACCTGGAGCGGCGCCGGCCCGGTGACGCATGTGCGCTTCACCTATCCGGGCGATCGTCACGCGCTGGTGGCGCGTTTCACCCCGGCATCACAGTAATTCCATGTTCCATATACAACATGGCGAGTGTTCTCATTCCTCGAACATCTTGCCGCTGCGCGCTTCGAGCCGGTAGCGATAGCCCGGATAGACAAGGCGGGCGGTCGACACCACCTGCTTTGCCGACCATGTGCGTCGACGGATCGTCAAGCACGGTTCGGTCTTCAGGATGGTCAGGAGCTTGCATTCCCAGGCCTGCGGCATCGCCGCCTCGACGACGTGCTCGGAGCCGCTAAGCGGGGCTGCGGCGGTCAGATAGGCATTCGGCGTCAGCGTCGTGAAATCCTGGCCGAGATATTCGGGAGCAGCCTCCGGATGGACGAAACGGTCCTCGATCTGCACCGGAACGCCGTTTTCGCTGTGGACGATCAGCGAGTGGAAGACCGCCGCGCCGATCGCAAGCTCCAATGCGTCGGCGATCTCCGGAGAGGCTGTTTCCTGGGCGAGAACGATGACCGAAGCCTCGTGGACATGGCCGCGTTCGGCGATTTCCTCGGCGATGTTGCGCACCTCGAACAGCGCCGAATAGCCCTTGCGCTCGGCGACGAAGGAGCCGACCCCCTGGATGCGGACGAGTTCGCCTTCATTGGCAAGTTCGCGCAGCGCCCGGTTGGCGGTCATCTTGCTGACGCCGAGCTCGACCACCAGCTCGTTTTCCGATGGCACCCGGTATTTCGGCGGCCATTCGCCGCTGTGGATGCGGTCGAGGATCACCTGCTTGACGCCGGCATAAAGCGGCGTGCTATCATTTTCCGCCAACTCGCGCTTCATCTCGCCGGAACGCTTCATTGCCTATTCCTTTTGCACGAATGGAATTCGCCACCTAAATCGACTTTCCTCTTGCATATCACAAAATATCTCATATGGTACCATATACAACCTCCCAATCGGTCCGAAACATTAAAAGGACAGGAAAGGGCAAGCCGACGAAGATCGGCCGTGGTGCCGCAAGGTCTGTTTCAACTCCAGAGGAGAATTCATCAATGAAATTCAGCGCAATCCTATTTTGCGGCGTGGCGGCTTTTTCCGCCTTCGCTGCCCCCGCCTTTTCCAAGGACTGGACGAAGGCGACCATCACGCTTGAAGGCGCCTATGCGCCGTGGAACCTCACCAATGCCGACGGCACGCTCGGCGGCTTCGAGCCGGAGCTTGCCAAAGTGCTCTGCGAACGCGCCAAGATCGAATGCACGCTGGTCGCTTCCGACTGGGACGGTATGATCCCGGCGCTCAATGCCGGTAAGTTCGACGTCATCATGGATGCGCTGTCGATCACCGAAGAGCGCAAGCAGGTCATCGACTTCACCATTCCCTATGCTGCCACACCTGCCGCATTCGCCACCGCCAAGGACAGCCCGCTGGCCAAGGCTGCCGGGACCGGCGCCACGATCAAGATGACGCCCGGCCAGACTGGCGTGAAGGAGATCGATGCGCTGAAGGCCGCTTTCAAGGGCAAGACGATCGGCATTCAGGCGGCGACCGTCTACGCCAAGTTCGTCTATGACAATTTCGGCGACATTGCCGAGATCCGCGAATACAAGACCGGCGCCGACCGTGATCTCGACCTGCAGAACGGCCGCATCGACCTCGGCTTTGACGACGCCGTCTATTTCGCCAACGCCTTCCAGAGCGCCAATGGCGCACTCGACTTCACCGGTCCGGAGATCGTCGGTTCGATCTGGGGCGAGGGCGAAGGCCTCGGCGTCCGCAAGGCTGACACCGACCTACGCGACAAGTTCAGCGAGGCGATCAAGTCCGCGCTCGCCGACGGCACCGTCAAGAACCTCTCGATGAAGTGGTTCAAGGTCGACGTCAGCCCGCAGCAATAAGCGTTTCGGCCTTGCGGCCGCAAACGCCTGTCTCCGGCTTTATCGCCGGAGACAGCATGCTATTGTCAATCCGCAAAACACTGCCACGGACGGGGAACGGACGCTATGGCAAGCTTGGAACTGCTCGGCTTCGGCTCGACCGGATGGGGCGCGTTGCTCATTGCCGCTACCTTGATGACGCTGGCTGTCACGGCGACGGCGCTGGCAATCGGCGCGGTACTGGGCGCAATCGTCGCGGCGGCGAAACTCTCCAGCAATCTTGCCCTCGTCACCCTCGGCAACATCTATACGACCGTGTTTCGCGGCGTGCCCGAGCTGCTGATCATCTATCTCATCTATTTCGGCGGCTCCTCGGCCGTCACCTCGATCGGCAAGGCGATGGGTTACGAGGGTTTCCTCGGTCTGCCCTCCTTCATCGCTGGCGCGCTTGCCGTCGGCATCATCTCCGGCTCCTATCAGGCGGAGGTGTTTCGCGGCGCTTTCCACGCCATTTCCAAAGGCGAACTTGAGGCGGCCTCGGCAATCGGCATGCATCGCGGCATGCGGCTGCGCCGTATCATCATGCCGCAGGTGTTTCGCCTCGCCATTCCCGGCCTCGGCAATGTCTGGCAGCTCAGCCTCAAGGATTCCGCACTGATTTCCGTCACCGGCCTTGCCGAACTGATGCGCACCAGCCAGGTCGCGGCGGGCTCGACCCGGCAATATTTCCTGTTCTTCATCGCCGGCGGCTGCCTCTATCTGATCCTGACCAGCCTTTCCGACCGGATCTTCAACGGTGCGGAACGCCGCGCCAACCGCAGCATGCCGGCAGCCGCCATGGGCCAGGCGTAAGGAGGCGATGATGGATTTCACCTTTCTAGCTTCGACCATGGTCACCCTGCTCAAGGCGGTGCCGACGACGCTGATCCTGTTTTCGCTGTCGATCTTCTTCGGCGGCCTGCTGGCGCTCGTCATCGTCTCGATGCGGGTCAGCGGCAACCCTCTGCTTTCTGGGTTCGCCAAGGGTTATATCTTCATTTTCCGCGGCTCGCCGCTGCTGATCCAGATGTTCCTGGTGTTTTACGGCCTCGGCCAGTTCGGCGTCATCCGCTATTCCTTCCTCTGGCCGTTCCTGCGCGAGCCGATGGTCTGTGCCGTGCTGTCGCTGGCGCTCTGCACCGCCGGCTACACGGCGGAGATTTTTCGCGGCGGCATCCGCGCCGTTTCGCCGAAGGAGATCGAGGCGGCCCGCTCGATCGGCATGTCCGGCCCCCTGCTGGTGCGCCGCATTCTGGCGCCGATTGCCTTCCGCCATGCGCTGCCGGCCTATTCCACCGAGATCGTGCTGATGATGAAGTCGACGGCGCTCGCAAGCCTCGTCACCGTCTGGGAGGTCACCGGTGTGGCCCAGCGGTTGATCTCGCAGACCTACCGGACGATGGAGGTCTTTCTCTGCGCGGCGATCATCTATCTCGTTTTGAACTTCATCATCCTGCAGGGCATGGCCCTGCTCGAATATTCGCTGTCGCGACACCGCCGCGCGGCCCCGCAGGCGCTGAAAGCGTAAGCGGTCTTTGAACCGATTGGAGCAACCATGCCAGGCGTCACCCGACTTTCGGTCCGCAATATCCGCAAGAGCTTCGGCACGCACGAGGTGCTGCGCGGCATTTCTCTCGATGCTGAGGACGGCGATGTGATTTCGCTGCTCGGCGCCTCAGGCTCCGGCAAATCGACCTTTCTGCGCTGCATCAACATGCTCGAAACCGCAAGCGATGGCGAGATCTGGGTCGATGGCGAGCACATCGAGATGGTGCACAAAAACGGGCGCAGCAAACCGGCGAGCCAGAAGCAGGTGGACCACATCCGCTCCGAACTCGGCATGGTGTTCCAGTCCTTCAATCTCTGGTCCCATATGACGATCCTGCAGAACGTCATCGAAGGGCCGATCCATGTGCTCAAACGACCACGTGCCGACTGCATCGCCGAGGCCGAAGCGCTGCTCGAAAAGGTCGGCATCGCAGACAAGCGCCACGCCTATCCCGCCCATCTCTCCGGCGGCCAGCAGCAGCGCGCCGCGATCGCCCGCGCGCTGGCGATGAAGCCGAAGGTGATGCTCTTCGACGAGCCGACCTCGGCCCTTGATCCGGAACTCGTCGGCGAGGTGCTGCGCGTCATGCGCGCGCTTGCCGAGGAAGGCATGACCATGCTCGTCGTCACCCATGAGATGAGCTTTGCCCGCAATGTTTCCAACCGCGTCGTCTTCATGCGCGAAGGGCTGATCGAAAGCAGCGGCAAGCCGGACGACATGTTCACCGGCGGCGCCACACCCGCCTTCCGCCAGTTCATCGGCCATTTCGGAAGCGGTCAATGACCAAAACCATCGAGACCCTGCTGACCTGGTGCGATGTTGCCCGCGTCGGGGCAGGGGAGGCGCTGGCACTATCGCCCGCCGCCTGGGCGCGCGTCGAGCAGGCAAGCCGCATCGTCGCCGCAATCGTCGAGACCGGCATGCGTGCCTACGGCGTCAACACCGGCGTCGGGGCGCTGGCGGATACGGTGGTCGATCGGGTCTCGCAGAGCCTTTTGTCGCGCAGCATCGTGCTCAGCCATGCGTGCGGCGTGGGGCCGTTGCTGGGCGGTCGCGAAGTGCGGGCCATCATCGCCGCTCAGATTGCCAATTTCGCCCACGGCCATTCCGGCGTACGGCGTGATGTCGTCGAGCACCTCACAGCCATGCTGGAGCATGACTGCATTCCCGACGTGCCGTCCAAGGGCTCCGCCGGTTATCTCGTCCACAATGCCCATATTGCGCTTGTTCTGATCGGCGAAGGCAGCGCCACGCTTGCCGGCCGGCGCATGAGCGGCCGCGAGGCGCTGGCGGCGATCGGCCTTCAGCCGCTGGTGCTCGGTGCCAAGGAGGGCTTGAGCCTGGTCAACGGCACGGCCTGCGCCACGGGGCTGACCGCCACAGCACTTTCTCGCGCCGAACGGCTGCTCGACTGGGCCGATGCGATCGCGGCGCTGACGCTCGAAGCAGCAGGCTGCCAGATCGCCGCTTTCGACGAGGCGGTGCTGGCGCTGCGCCCGTCGGCGGGGATCGAAAAGGTGGGCGCGACGCTGCGGGCCCGGCTTTTCGGCAGCGGCCTTGTCGCCGCCGCCTTCGGCGGGCGCACCCAGGATGCGCTCAGCCTTCGTTCGGTGCCGCATGCGCATGGCGCCGCCCGTGACGTTTTCGACAATTCCGCCCGTATCGTCGATCAGGAACTTGCCTCGGTAACGGACAATCCCGCCGTCTCCGGCACGCCCGAACATCCGATCGTCTCCTCCGAGGCGCATGCGGTCGCCGCGGCGCTCGGGCAGGCGGCCGATAGCCTCGCCATTGCGCTGGCGCAGATCGGCGCGATCAGCGAACGGCGCATGGACCGGCTGGTCAATCCGCTGGTGAGCGGCCTGCCGCCGTTTCTGGCGAGTGACGCCGGCAGCCATTCCGGCTTCATGATCGCGCAATATACCGCAGCCGCACTCAGCAACGACAACCGCCGGCTTGCCGCCCCCGCGGCCATGGACGGCGGCCTCACCTCCGGCCTGCAGGAGGATTTCCTCGCCCATCCGACAGCTGCCGCCGGCAAGCTGCTCACGGTCATCGACAATGCCGAATATATCCTGGCGATCGAGCTGATGGCCGCTGCCCAGGCGCATGATTTCCTGACTGCGACGGCGCCGCGGGCGGCGGGCACGGATCTGGTTTACCAAGTCGTGCGCCAGCGTATCTCCCATTATGGCGACGAACGGCCGCTCAACGGCGATATCGAGGCCGTGCGCAACCTGATCCGCGAGACGGTGCCGCCGCCGATCGGCTGAACCGGGAAGATTGTCAGAACGGCTTGCTGGTTGCCGAATCCTGCTTGGCCTTTTCGCCGGCGCCGAGCCGCTTGAGGCACTGGGCGAAGGTGGGGTAGAGCTGATCCACCCGCGAGAGCGGCAGCGTCCAGTCGCCTTCGTCGCCGGCAAAGGTCAGCTGCACGTCAGGAGTTCCGGCAAAGGAATTCTTGATGATCTTCTTCAGTCCGCCGCTTCCTTTGCTGGCCGGTGGCCAGAGGCGAAGCGTGGTCTTGTCGAAGAATTCGGCGGCGACCACTTTCGTCATCGAACGATCGGTCAGCGTCACCTCGGTCGTGGTGCCGGCCGGAATGTCCCAGGTGTCCTTGGTGACCAGCCAGAAGGTCTCGGTGGCGCTCTGGCGGAATTCCACGGTCTTGCCGAGCTCGCTGTTCCACAGCAGCCGGCAATAGGCAGGGCGCTCGCCGGCAAGGCCGACCGACCATTGTCTTGCGTCGCCCATCCATTCGGTCTCGCCCAAGGCGGCGACCGGCTGCAGGACGGCCGCCATCAGAACCATCGAGGTCAGAATTTTCATCGCCGAAACCATCTCCAGGACAATCGGCTCCAGCCATAGCAAAAGAAGGTTGAGCTTTTGCTACCGAGCCTTCCGCGAGGGGTGGTGGCGCCCACCGAAATGTCTCCGAATGCCGCACGGTCTTGATTTTGCGGCTGGCCTTGCCGATGTGGCGTAGATCGACATGAAGTTAAGGGAGCTCGACGGCAGGCATGAGTGAGGTTCAACGACGCGGATTTTTGGCGAGGCTCACCGCATATGAGCCGCTGACGCTGATCATGCTGGCATCAGTGGCCGGGGGACTGTTCGTGCTGCAGCGGCTGACGAGCGAGGTTCTCGAAGGCGAGACCTTCCGTTTCGATGAAACGATCCTGCTGGCGCTGAGGCGGCCGGGTGAGCTTGGCGTGCCGATCGGGCCTGGCTGGATGACGCATGCCGTCGCCGACATCACCAGCCTCGGCGGCGTCACTGTTCTCTCGCTGATGACGATCCTCGTCACAGTCTATCTTCTGCTCGACCGGCGCTGGCCGATCGCGATCTTCGTCTTCTCCTCGGTGCTGACCGGCTGGCTGGCGAGCACACTCTTGAAGATCCTCGTTGCGCGGCCGCGCCCCGACATCGTGCCACATCTCGCCGAGGTCAGCGATCTCAGCTTTCCCTCTGGCCACGCGATGGTCTCGGCGGTGACCTATCTGACGCTCGGGGCGCTGCTGGCCCGGACGCAGCGTTATCCCTCGACGCGGATTTTCGTCATGTTTGCCGGCGTCTTCCTGGCCGTCATCATCGGTCTGAGCCGGATCTATCTCGGCGTCCATTACCCGACGGATGTCCTCGCCGGATGGTGCGCCGGTGCGCTCTGGGCGCTCGGCTGCTGGCTGATCTCGAAACGGTTCATTCCGAGCCGCGCGCCCGATGATACCGCTGAAGCCGGAAATGGCGACAGGCGGTAGCACGGAGTGGCAGAGTGGCGCCGCGTGCTTGCGGCGCCACAAGCGCTTAGGTGCGTGGCTTCAGATTTTCCGGGTCATAGATCGGCTTGTACCCGACGCCGACAACCTCCACCGGATAAGTCTCGGCAAAATACTCGACACTCAGCTTGCGTCCGACCTGGCAATGCGACCAGGGCAAATAGGCCAAAGCGATGTTCTTTCCGACCGTTGGGCCGTAGGCGATCGAGGTCGTGTAGGACCGGCGGCCGAGCTCATCGACCAGGACCTCTCCGGTCGCGGGATCGACGACCGGCAGGTTGCCGAGGGGATAACGCTTCACGCCCGATTTGTCGGTATTCTCGGTCATCACAAGGGTGCAGAGCATGGCCGGCTGGTGTTCGCGCGCCTTGTATTCCAAATGTTTTGCCTTGCCGCGGAAATCGGCTTCCTTGACCTTCGGACGGGCGAGATCGGCTTCGATCAGGTTGTACTGGGTCAGGAGATCGGCGTTCTGCAGTCGCAGGCTCTTTTCCATGCGGCGCGAGTTGGCATAGGTCTCTACGCCGAAGGCCATCACACCGGTCGAGCGCAGCGCATCCCAGACGGCGAGGCCGTCTTCGTATTTCATGTGCAGTTCCCAGCCCTGCTCGCCGACATAGGAGATGCGGAAGGCGGTGACAGGCTTACCGGCGATTTCGATCGGCTTGATCGCTGCAAAGGCGAAGTTTTCCTGATCGAGCCCGGCCGGATCGGCCACGACCTTCTTCAGCGTGTCGCGCGCGTTCGGACCCCAGATGCCGATCGTCACGAATTTTTCCGAGACGTCTGTGATGGTCACGTCAAGGCCACGGTCTTCGGCGACACGCTTCATATAGTGCAGGTCGCGCGGGCCGGCATCGGCGCCGTTGACGAGACGGCAGCGGTCGGCCATGCGGAAGACGGTGAAGTCAGCGCGCACCATGCCTTCGTCGTCGAGGAAGTGGGTGTAAACGCCCTTGCCGATGTTTGCATCGCCGCCGACCTTGGCGGCGCACAGCCATTCCATCAGTTCGACATGGTCGGGTCCCTCGATATCGACCATGTGGAAGTGGCTGAGGTTGACGATGCCGCAATCCTCGCTCATCGCCAGATGCTCGGCATTCGACACGCGCCAGAAATGGCGGCTGTCCCATTCGTTCTCGCGAACCGGGACGCGGTCGGCGTATTTCTCCAGAAGGTGCTCGTTGGCGGCGTAGCCGTGGGCACGCTCCCAGCCGCCAAGTTCCATGAAGTAGCCACCAAGCTCCTTTTCGCGCTCGTGGAAGGGCGAGCGCTTGGCGTTGCGGGCGGAGGCATAGGGTTCGCGGGTGTGAACGGCCGGGAAATAGATCTTCTGGGCGGCTTCGAAGCACCGGCCCTCGATGAACTCTTCGGTCAACTGATGCGGATAGAAGCGGGCGTAGTCGATGCTGTTGTGATCGATTTCAGTACGGCCATCGGTCATCCAGTCGGCGATGAGCTTGCCATAGCCCGGGCCGTCCTTGACCCAGATGGCAACGCAATACCAGAGACCCCTGACCTTCTGGCTCTCGCCGCAGGATGCGCCGCCGCCGGCGGAAACCTGCAGCAGGCCGTTGAAGGAGTGACCTTCGTTATAGCCGAGTTCGCCGAGGATCGGCGTCAGTTCCATAGCGCGCTCGAGCGGCTCGATGATCTGTTCCATCTCGAGATCGCGCTGCGACGGCGAAAGGCGCGCTTCGTGTTTTTCGAGAATATCGCGCGGATGGCACATGCGCGGATTGGTGGCTTCGTAATAGCCCCACTCGATCTGACCGCCCTCGGTCGTCGCCGGGTCGCCGGTATCGCGCATATAGGCGGAGTTGCCCTGGTCGCGCAGCAACGGGAAGCCGATTTCCTTGCCGGTGCCTTCAAACTCGTTATAGGGACCGAAGAAGGTGAGCGGGTGGTCGACCGGCATGACCGGCAGGTCTTCGCCGACCATCTCCGCGATCAGGCGCCCCCAGAGGCCGGCGCAGACGATGACGTGGTCGGCCATGATCGTGCCGCGATGGGTGACGACGCCCTTGATGCGGCCGCCTTCGACGATCAGCGATTTCGCCGGCGTGTTGCCGAACACCTGCAGCTTGCCGGCCTTTTCGGCGGCATCGACGAGCTTGCCGGCAACGGTCTGCGAGCGCGGAATGACGAGGCCGGCATCCGGATCGTAAAGACCGCCCATCACCTGATCTTCCTCGATCAGCGGGAACTTCTCCTTGATCTCGGAAGGGCTGACATAATGGGCGCGGGTGCCGAAAGCGCGTGCCGAGGATAGCTTGCGCTTGATTTCTTCCATCCAGGCATGGTCGCCGGTGCGCGCCACTTCGAGGCCGCCGATGCGGGCGTAATGGCCCATCTTCTCGTAGAAATCGATCGAATATTGCGTGGTCCAGACCGACAGATAGTCGTGGCTCGTGGTGTAACAGAAGTCCGAGGCATGGGCTGTCGAGCCGATATCGGTCGGTATGCCCGACTTGTCGATGCCGACGATATCGTCCCATCCGCGCTCGACGAGATGATGGGCGATCGAGGCGCCGACGATACCGCCGAGGCCGATGATGACGACCTTTGCCTTTTCCGGAAATGCTGCCACGTGCTGTTCCTTCTACTTATCCGACGAATTAAAATTTAGCCGCGGTTGACTTACGCCTCGCGCGTGAAATGCAGGAGCCATGTCAGCCTCGTAAACGTGTCACATTTACCGAAGCTGCGGAACCCCAGACCTCTTCGCGTGGAAACTGCAACGGGGGTATTATGCCTCAGGCTCACGATCGTCATTGCTCCTACGCCGCCGAGTATCGGCGTGATTGCGTCAGCCCGGATCGAGCGGTCAGGCAATGACTGGCGACGATCTTATAAGGCGAGCCCTTGCAATTGGCGGACAGCCTACGGCGGCACCTGGAACAGATGACGGATTCGCGTCACCAACGAGTTCATCGAGCCGCCGTTCAGCGTGGCGCCTTCGGTCGCCAGGGAGTGCTGGCTGGTCTCGATGCGGCGTGACAGGGTGGCGGCAAGCTCTTCGGCGATGCCGGGCCGATCGTGCAGGAGCGGCGTCAGGCTCGCTTGAGCGATTTCGTAGACCACGACGAAGGTGAGCGCGCGCAGGCTCGCCGCCTCGCCGATCCCGATCAGCAGTCCGCTTTCTCCGAAATAATCGCCCGGCGCCAGCCGGCCCAGTTCGATTTCTTTGCGGCCTTCCTGTCGTGTCGCGACGAGTGCGCCGCTGCGCACGATCATCAGCGATGCAACGGTATCGCCCTGTTCGATCAGGATGGAATCCTTCTTGTAGGTGCGCCGCGTCATCGAGGCTGCGAGCGTCTCCTTCTCGTCCTCGGTCAGCGAGGAAAACAGCGGGATGGCATCGAGGAGCTTGAGCGGCGTCGGCCGGTGCGGGTTTACCATCTCCTCTGACTGCACCTGGCCGGGTGGGCCGGCCGCATCGATCGGCCGCGCCAAAGTAAGGCCCGCGGCCTTGAGATGGCGGTAGATGAGGTCGAAGATCTCGTTCTTCGCCGGCCCCGCCTGGCCGATATCCCTGACGCGGAAGGAAAGCTCCACCTCCACCGCATCGGCATTCAACGATTTGATCTGCACACCGGGTTTCGGTTCGCTCAGGATCGAACCGCTGCTCAGCAGCACGGTGCGCATGACCTCGGCGATCACCGACGGTCCGGTCGTCGGAACGACCCGCACCGTCAGCGACACCCCATGGCTGCGGTCGGGACTGCTGAGATTGGTCAGCCCGACTTTGGCGAGGAAGCTGTTGGGCAGCACTACCAGGTCGTTCGAGCCGTTCAGGAGATGGGTGGAGCGCCAATTGGTTTCGAGGACACGGCCTTCGACACCGTCGTTCAGTACGATCCAGTCGCCGATCGTATAAGGCCGGCCGAGATTAAGGGCGATGCCGGAAAAGACGTCGCTCAACGTGCTTTGCAACGCAAGGCCGAGGATGATGGCAAACACGCCGGACGTGGCGATCAGCGTGCCGACGGGAAAGCTGAAGACATAGGCGACCACCGAGAGGATGGCGCCGAGATAGATGAGGCCGATCACCAGATCCTGGACGAGGCGCCCCTCTCTCGGCTGACGCTCGAAGATCAGGAAGACGCGGACGAAGGCGATCAGCGCCCAGGCGGCATTGATCCACCAGACCACTTTGGCAAGGGCGATGAAGACCCGTTCGAAGGTCGAATTCGGCGTCGGCCCGACTTCGTAGGGCACGATGTCGTGATAGAGCAGCAGGACGCTCAGCGCCGCGAAGAAGAACACCTGGCCCGCGAGCTTCCAGCTTGGGAAGGGGCGAAGCGCTACTCGGGTGACGATGGCGCCGACGACGGCCAGCGTTCCGGCCTGTACGACAGGATCGGCAAGTACCCCGGACCAGGTGAGATTATCTATCATCGACATCAACTCGCGAGGGAAGATCGCGCTTCGTAGGACCGGCGCATCCTGGCCTCCAATCCGACTGCGAGGCAACCGTAGAATAACGCCAGCGCCCAGAGCGTCAGAAACGGGGTGCGGACGTCGCTGAGTGAGGCCCCGAGCTGCGAAACGGACACGATGCCGTTGATGGCTGAGCTGCTGGGAACCAGGAGCGCCAGATAATGCAGCGCCTTCGGCATCGCCTCGGTCGGCCAGGAAAAGCCGGCGAGAAACAGGAAGGGGATGCCGATCGCTGCAAACACCAGCTGGACTGTGAGGGGGCTGCGGAACAAAGCTGCGACGACCATGCCAAGCGCGCTGACGGAGACCACGAAGGGTAGCGAGAAAACGAAGATGACGAGAGGGTTCCCGAGTCTCGGAATATCGTAAAGATAAGGCAGGACGATCAGATAGAAAGGCAGTACCGCCGTCTGCAGGATAAGATAGGCAAGCAGTTTGCCGAGCACGGTCGCCAGCGCGCCGGCCGGCGAACTGGCTGGACCCTCGTCCCTGAGCGTTCCAAGCAAGCCGACCCCGATCAACAGTGTCTGTTGCAGGATGAGAACGAAGGCGGCGGGAAGAAGATAGGTGGCGTAGCCGCCCTGCGGGTTGAAGAGTGGGACTGTCGTCAGCGGCATCGGGTCGGAGGCCGCGGCGGCGATGGCGGGATCGACATGCGCGGCGATCAGCCGCGCGGTCTCGACCTCGACGCCGAAGGTCTTGGCGACGGCCGAAACGCCGCCGGCGATGCGCGAATAGATCAGGAAGTAACTGGCATCGGCATAAAGCGCCACGGGCGACTGGCGCCCATGCAGGAGATCGCGCTCGAAATATTTCGGGATGACGAGAATGCCATAGAGCTGACGGGCGAAGACCTCGCGCTCGGCGCTTGGCTCGTCGGGCAGTTCGGCACCGATGGCGACGTCGGCCGAGGCGTCGATGCGGCGGGCGAACTGGCGGCTGCTGTCGGTGCCGTCGAGATCGACGAGGGCGATCGGCACGTCGCGCAGGGCCTCGTTCCGATAGGGCTGAGGATAGAGGGCCGCGTAAATGCAGACTGCCAGAATGAGTACGGAAAATGCCGGCCGCAGCGACAGGATGCGCATGAGTTCGATTCGGCAGGCGGTGAGGAGGCCGATCATCGAGCCGCCTCCCGCAGTGCCGATGCCTGACGCCGGTTCCGGGATCTCATCGCTTCCAGCCGGAGCGCTGCGAGGGATGCAAGCAGGATGACGAAGAAAAGCAACACCAGGATCGGCTTCCACGACAGATCGAGTGGCGTGCCGCGGATTGTCTGGTCGATCCTTGCCATCAGATACCATGTGCCGGGGATCAACTGGCCGTAGTGATAGGCAAAGCCGTTCATGCCGATCCTCGGGAAACCGATGCCCATGAAGCCGAAGGCGGGCACGACGAACAGGGAGCCGATGCTGATTGCGCTTGCCATCGGCCGCAGAAGCAGCGCGAGCAGCACGCCGATGAACTGGTTCGCCAGGATGAACAGGGTGCCAGCCAGCAGCAGCAGCCAGCGATCACCGCGTAGCGGCATGTCGAGAAGGCCGAAGAGGACCAGGTCCGCAATGGCGAGCACCGCAAGAAAGATCAGCGTATAGGGCAGGATCTTGCCTGCGAGCGCCGGCCACAGGCCGCCGCCGAGCCGCCGGAGAATTCGCAGCCGGTGGCGGGTCTCGACGTCGAGTCCGAGCGAATAGGCCATCGTCGTGACGATCACCACCTGCAGTATGCTGGGCATCAGGGCGGCAAGGAGGAAATGAGCATAGTTGAGGCTGGGGTTGAAGAGCGGGTTCACCTGGACCGGAACGGGGGCGAGAGCGGCCTGAGCGGCATCGACAGGCTCTCCCTGGGCGGTGCGCAGCGACAATCTGATGCCCGCAGCCACGCTCGGAATGGCGGAATTGATGCCGCGCAGCACCAGATTTCCCGTTGTCATCGTCTGGGTATTGTAGAAGAACACCACCTCCGGCCGCCGGGCGGAGAGGACGTCGCGCTCGAGATTGCGTGGCAGCAGGAGCAGGCCGTGGACCTCGCCGGAGAGGATGAGCTGGCGCCCTTTGGCGAGGTCGCTGACGGCAAGCGCGACCGATGTGTCCTGGGTCGCGTCGACCATCCGTATGATCCGCCGCGACAGATCGGTACTGTCTTGGTCGAGCACGGCAATCGACAGGCGGGTGGCCAGCCCCGCACTGAAAACGGCAGCGAGAAGGCCCATCAGCAGCAACGGCAGAGCGGTCGTCAGGAACAGCAGAAACGGCCGGCGGCGAAACCAGTTGAACTCCCGTGCGAAGACGAGGAGGAAACCTGGGCGCACGCGCGGGCGCGGCGTCATCTCAACGCTCCGACCAGGCGGCGATGGCGCTCATGCCGGGGCGCAGGCCGTCCACGGATTTTACAGGGACGGCGCGCACCTCGAATGTCCGGAGATCGAAATCGCCGGTCGCCCGTGTCGCCCGCCAGGTGGCATATTGCCCCTGCGTATTGATCATGGTGACCTTGACCGCGATCCTGTCCGGGCCGATCGCCGGTACGACGATGTCGAAACCGTCGTCGATCTTCCGGCCCTTCAGCAGGTCTTCGCGCAGATTGAAGGTGAACCAGGGATTCCGGATGTCGATGATCGAAAAGAGCGGTGCGCCGGCGCTGAAATTCTCGCCGAGTTCGGCAACCCTTGTTGTCACCTGACCGGAGATCGGCGCATGGATGGTCAGCTCGGAAACGTTGACCTGCTGCTGATTGAGCGAGGCGCGCGCCTGCTCCACCTGCGCGGCGGCAAGCGCCTTCTCCTCTTTGCTGGAGCCGGCAACGGCCAGCCGCACATTGGCCTCGGCGGATTCCCGCTTGCGGATCGCCGCTTCGAGATTGCGGGCCGTTTGGTCGACCTGCGCCTGTGTCGAGGCGCCTGTGGTAATCAGCCTTGCCTGGCGCGTAGATTCTTCCTGATAGAGCGTGACATCGGCAGTCGCGGCGGCAAGCTCGGCATTCGCAGCATCGATCGTCTCAGGGCGTGTGCTGTTGACGCGGGTAAGATCCGCCTCGGAAACAGCAAGGGCGGCTTGAGCCATGTGCAGCGCCGCTGTCAGCTCCGGGCTTTCGAGCTCGGCGATCACCGTGCTGGCCTCGACATTATCGCCGACGTCGACAATGAGTTTGGCGATGCGGCCGGAGACACGCGGGCTGATGTCGACGCGGTTGGCGGAGACCTCCCCCTGGACGACCAGCGGCGGCGGGCGGGTCGCAAACCAGAGCAGAATGCCGAGAGCTGCAAGAACCGCTATAACAATGACCGGTCGGAGAATTTTGGTCGCTGTCATCGAATATTCCTTAAGAAAATTCCATACCGTCGCGACGTCTGCCCGGGCAGAGCGAGGAGCCTGAAAGCAACATTGCCGTTCGCTCAATCGATGTCAAACCGTGATGCGGCAATAGACGGCGCCCTCCGCTTTTCGGGGCGATCGAACTTTCCGATGCCGGTATACATGCCGGTCGTGCAGAGCTCCATCAGCTTGGCGCTGTATGTGTAAATGCAGCGGAGAGGATCACGGCGCTGAAATTGCTTTGAGCCGGTCGATGTCCACGAGCACGATGTCGTCGGAAACAGGCTCGCGATTGTGCAGGCGGAACCATTCCACCGCTTCGCGCACACGGTCTCCGTGCGGCGATGGATAGGCGCCAAGTCCGAGAACCCATTCGCGCACGGTCTCGCGCTCCATCCGTCCGGCCCGGTATCGGTCGCTGACGGTTTTTGCCGAGGCGACGAGATCATTGATGCTTTTCACGAATTTTCCTTAATGGACAGACGGCTCGTCATCTTCGAGAAACGATCGAAGGCCGTCCCGCGCGACGACGGCCAGGAATTCGTCAAAAGCTTCCCGGTCGGTGGCAAATGGTTCGTCCCAACGGATCAGATCTTCCGACTGCGTGACGACTTCCATCGTCCAGTCTTCATTGCTGCCGGATGTGCGGAAGATATCGACGAGCACGGTGATCCCGTCATCGGTGAATTCTCCGGCCAGTTCCGAGTGTTCGAGCTTCTGCTTCTTTGTCATCATTCAGCCACCCGCACCAGCCGGTGCGTCGTTTTCGAGATATTCTTCATATTGAACCGTTTCGGTCTCGTTGGTGTCGATCGAATTTGCACGTTTTGCAAGGCGAACGCCGGCTCCTCCACCGTTTTCAGGGATGAAAACGACGCCGCCGCCTTCCAGGGCGTGCTTCATATCCTGGAGGGTTCGGTCATAGGGAGAGCGTTTGCCGGCCTCGAAATTGGCGATCGTCGCCTTGGCGACGTTTGCGGCTGACGAGAGATCGTCCTGCGACCAGGCCAAGAGGGCGCGGGCGGCGCGGCATTGAGCGGAAGATAGAGACATAATGATAACCCTACATCAAAAGTGTGTTTCTGCCTCGGGGAGATTCCGGACCAGGCAATGACGAAACACGCGCAGGGCCTCATCAGTTCGTTTTCTCGCGCAAGTTGAGATCTCCGGTAGACACGTCGTTTCCGGTGAAATCTCCCGGAAACTTTCGACCTCTAATACGGCCGCGCGTCCGCTGAAAGGGAAGGTGATTGACGGAATATTATTAAAGTCTAATTTTGAAGTCCCTTAATCACGCGCTCGGGAGGAAACAATGCGTGAGCCAGATATGCAGAAACTCGATGCACTCGTCGGCCGGCTTGTCGGCGATGTCGGCGCCGCCATGTCGGGCGCCTTGGTCGTGCTGGGCGACAAGGTGGGGCTGTTCAAGGCGATGGCCGACGGAACGCCGATGACCGTCCAGCAACTTTCTGCAAAAACCGGAGTGAAGGAGCGCTATGTCAGGGAATGGCTCAGCGCCCAGGCAGCAGCGGACTATGTCAGCTATGACGAAAAAACCGATCGTTTCAGCCTGACGCCGGAGCAGGCGATGGTCTTTGCCGAGGAAAACAGCCCGGCCTTCTTCGTCGGCGCCTTCGAGGTCGTGCAATCGATGTGGATGGACGAGCCCAAGGTCGCCGACGCCTTCCGCACCGGCAAGGGTCTCGGCTGGCATGAGCACAGCACCTGTCTGTTCAGGGGAACCGAGCGGTTCTTTCGTCCAGGCTATAACAGCCATCTCGTCGCCGAATGGATTCCAGCCCTTGCCGGGGTGGAAGAAAAGCTCAAGGCCGGCGCCAGCGTCGCCGACGTCGGTTGCGGTCACGGGGCATCGACCATCCTGATGGCGCAGGCCTATCCCGCCTCCCGCTTTACCGGCTTCGATTATCACGGCCCGTCGATCGAAAAGGCCAGGGCCGCCGCCGAGGATGCCGGCGTCGCCGACCGTGTGACGTTCGAGCGGGCCCGAGCAGCGGAATTTCCCGGGCGCGGTTATGACATGGTTGCCATGTTCGACTGCCTTCACGACATGGGCGATCCGGTCGGCGCCGGCCAGCACGTCAAGGAAACGCTCGGGCCGAACGGCACGTGGCTGATCGTCGAGCCCTTTGCCCATGACCATCTCAAGGACAATCTCAATCCCGTCGGCCGCGTCTATTACGGCGCCTCGACGATGATCTGCACGCCGGCATCGCTCTCGCAGGAGGTGGGGCTGGGGCTTGGCGCGCAGGCAGGCGAAATGAAGCTTCGAAAGGTGGCGCTCGACGCCGGGTTCACGCATTTCCGTCGTGCGACGGAAACGCCGTTCAACATGGTGTTCGAGGTGCGGGCCTGACGGAATTGGCCTAGCTGGCGGCCGCTATCGCAGCTTGCCGATGCTGGCATACATGCCGGTGGTGCGGAATTCCGTCGGGTTGGTGCCGTAGACCCGGCGGAAGACCTTGGAGAAATAGTTCGGATCCTCGAAGCCGCACATGATGGCGACTTCCTTGACCGGCAGAAAGTCCGCCTTGGTCAGAAGCTTGACGGCGCGCTGCAGCCGCTGCTGCAGCACGAATTCGGCCGGCGGCATGCCCTCGCTCTCGGCGAAGCTGCGGGAGAAATGCGCGCGGCTGAGGCCGACGATGCCGGCGAGGTCGCTGACCGGCAGCGGCTTTTCGAGATTGGCATTGATATGGTCGATCACCGGCTGCATCAGGCTGAGCTCGGCGGCAAACGCCGGCGAGCCGAAGACGTCGTCGTAGAGCGCCATCGCCGCTTCATAGGCAATCGCCGAGGCAGCCCCCGGCGACGTCGCACCGGTGACGAGGCGCAGGCTGCAATCGGCGAGATGATCGATGGTCGAAGGCTGCAGTTTCAGCACCGGCCCGGCGGTGGACAGCACCATTTGGTGGATGCGCAGCGTTTCCTCGCCATTCATCGAAATCCAGAAATATTCCCAGCGGTCGCCCTTCTCCAGCCAGTATCGATGATTGTGCGGCACCAGCACCAGCAGTGTGTCGCCACCCTGAAGACGATAATTGCGGTTCTGGTAGCGCAGCCGGCCGGTGCCGCTGATCGTGTGCTGCAGCACGGTGAAGGGGGTCTGGCCGCGCCTTCGGCCATCCCAGTCATAGGGCTCGTTCTCGCGCACTTCATAGCCGGAGCTCGTCGGCATCGCATGCAATCGCTCCCGGCCGCGGGGCAGCGAAACCGTCCTCATCGACTGTCCGTTGGCAATCAAATTCTGCAGCACAAAATTACCCCTGAAAGCATAATCCTTCTCTGGCAGCCCTGCTGATTTCGGGCATAATCCCGCTCGACAAACAGGGAAGAGACCACGGCCGATGGAGCGGCCGGGAGGAAAACAGGCAGTTTTTCGGCTTTTTCAGCCTCATGTTCCGGCATGAGGGCTGATCCTCCATAACCATCTTTTCTGTAGCATTTGATTGGGTCGAGGTGAAGATCATGAGTTTCAAAATCGCTATCATCGGTGCGGGCAGCGTCGGTTTCACCAAGAAGCTGTTCACCGACATATTGTGCGTTCCCGAGTTTCGCGACGTCGAATTCGCGCTGACCGATCTCAGCGAGCATAATCTCGAGATGATCAAGGCGATCCTCGACCGGATCGTCGAAGCGAACGGTTTGCCGACCAAGGTGACGGCGACGACCGACCGGCGCCAGGCGCTGTCCGGCGCCCGTTATATCATCAGCTGCGTGCGGGTCGGCGGGCTCGAGGCCTATGCCGACGATATCCGCATCCCGTTGAAGTACGGCATCGATCAATGCGTCGGCGATACGATCTGCGCCGGCGGCATCCTTTACGGCCAGCGCAACATCCCGGTTATCCTCGATTTCTGCAAGGATATCAGAGAGGTCGCCGAGCCCGGCGCGAAATTCCTGAACTATGCCAACCCGATGGCGATGAACACCTGGGCGGCGATCGAATATGGCAAGGTCGATACCGTCGGCCTCTGCCACGGCGTCCAGCACGGCGCCGAACAGATTGCCGAGGTGCTCGGCGCCAAGTCGCTTGGTGAGCTCGACTATGTCTGCTCCGGCATCAACCATCAGACCTGGTTCATCGACCTGCGCCTCAACGGCCGCAAGATCGGCAAGGACGAGCTGGTCGCCGCCTTCGAGGCGCATCCGGTCTATTCGCAGCAGGAGAAGCTGCGCATCGACGTGCTGAAGCGTTTCGGCGTCTATTCCACCGAGAGCAACGGCCATCTTTCGGAATACCTGCCCTGGTACCGCAAGCGGCCGGAGGAAATCACCCGCTGGATCGATATGTCCGACTGGATACACGGCGAGACCGGCGGTTATCTCCGCCATTCCACCGAAACCCGCAACTGGTTCGAGACCGAATTCCCGCAATTCCTGGAATCCGCCGGAAAGCCGCTCGACCCTACCAAGCGCTCGAACGAACATGCCAGCCACATTCTCGAGGCGCTGGAGACGAACCGGGTCTATCGCGGCCATTTCAACGTCAAGAACAACGGCGTCATCACCAACCTGCCATCCGATGCGATCATCGAATCGCCGGGCTTCGTCGACCGCTTCGGCATCAACATGGTCTCGGGCGTCACCCTGCCGGAAGCCTGTGCGGCCACCTGCATCGCCTCGATCAACGTCCAGCGCATGTCGGTACATGCCGCCATATCCGGCGACATCGATCTTCTGAAGCTTGCCGTGCTGCACGATCCGCTGGTCGGCGCCGTGTCGACGCCTGAGGAAGTCTGGCAGATGGTCGACGAAATGGTCGTTGCCCAGGCGCGCTGGTTGCCGCAATATGCCGATGCCGTGCCGGCCGCCAAGGAGCGGCTGTCGAAATCCAAGGTGCAGACCCGCGACTGGGCGGGTGCCGCACGCCGCAACGTTCGCTCGATCGAGGAGCTGCGCGCGGAAAAGGCGGCGCTGAAACAGGCCGTCTGATTTTCGTGAAAGAGGGGTCGCCATGGATTTCCGGGAGGGAAATCCTTGGGCCGCCGGCCCGCTTTCATGCCGTTTGAGGAAAAGGAGCCGCGTGCCCCGCGCTCCGGAACAAGAGGGAGAAACGATGATGAAATTCCGCAACCTTGGCATTCTGGCCGGACTGGCGCTTGGCGTCTCAGTCCTGGCGCTGAATGCATACGCCTCCGAGGCCACCGTTCCGCCGGCGCCGGCGGACTTCCCGGCCGAAGGCAAGATCAAATATGTGGCGCGCGACTCCATCCTGGAGTTCAAGGCGCTGCCCGAATATCACGAGCCCGACTGGGTCACGAAGAATTTCGTCTCAGCCGGCAAGCTGCCGCCGGTCAAGGATCGCCTGCCGAAGGAGCCGATGGTCTTCAAGACAGGCAATATGCCTGATGGTATCGGTGTCTACGGCGATACGATGCGCCACGTCATCGGCGGCCGGCCGGAAGGCTGGAACTACGGCGCCGGCCAGACGCAGGGCTGGGGCGGCATCGATATCGGTCTCTCCGAGTGCCTGACCCGCACCGCGCCGCTGTTCCAGGTAGAAGCCAAGGACACCGAGCCGTTGCCGAACCTTGCCAAGAGCTGGGATTGGTCCACAGACGGCCACAAGCTGACCATGCACCTGGTCGAAGGCGCCAAATGGTCGGACGGCGCGCCGTTCAATGCCGACGACATCATGTTCTACTGGGATGACGAAGTCGTCGATCCGAACGTCTCGCCGCTCGGCGGCGGCGCCTCGCCTGAGGCTTTCGGCGTCGGCACGACGTTGAAGAAGATCGACGACTACACCGTCGAATGGACCTTCAAGGAAGCCTTCCCGAAGCAATATCTCTACACGATGTCCTACCCGAACTTCTGCCCGGGTCCATCGCATATCCTCAAACCCCAACATCCGAAATATTCGAAGAACACCTACGACCAGTTCAAGAACGCCTTCCCGCCGGAGTTCATGAACATACCGGTCATGGGCGCCTGGGTGCCTGTGGAATATCGTTCCGACGACATCATCGTCATGCGCCGCAACCCCTATTACTGGAAGGTCGACGAGAAGGGCAATCAGCTGCCCTATCTGAACGAGCTGCACTATAAGCTCTCGACCTGGGCCGACCGCGACGTTCAGGCCGTGGCCGGGGCCGCCGATATCTCCAACCTCGAGCAGCCGGAAAACTTCGTCGCGTCGCTGAAGCGCGCCGCAGAAAAGACCGCGCCGGCCCGCCTGGCTTTCGGTCCGCGCCTCATCGGCTATAACTTGCGCATGAACTTCTCCGCCAACGGCTGGGGCAACCCGGACGAACGCGGCCAGGCGATCCGCGAGCTGAACCGCAACGAGGATTTCCGCAAGGCCGTCACCATGGCGCTCGATCGCAAGGCGATCGGCGACTCGCTGGTCAAGGGACCGTTCACCGCGATCTATGCGGGCGGGCTCTCCTCCGGCACCAGCTTTTACGACCGCAACTCCACCGTCTACTATCCCTTTGATCTCAAGGGCGCCAAGGCGGAACTCGCCAAGGCAGGCCTCAAGGATACCGATGGCAACGGCATCGTGAACTTCCCGGCCGGCACGCTCGGCGGCAAGGATGTCGAAATCGTCATGCTGATCAACAATCAGTACACGACCGACAAGAGCCTTGCCGAAGGTGTCGTCGCTCAGATGGAGAAGCTCGGTCTGAAGATCGTCATCAATGCGCTCGACGGCCCGAAGCGTGACGACGCGCATTATGGCGGCCGTTTCGACTGGCTGATCCAGCGCAACACGACGGAACTGTCGTCGGTGGTGCAGAATACCGAGCAGCTTGCGCCGATCGGTCCACGCACCAGCTGGCACCATCGCGCCGGCAAGGACGATCAGCTCGATCTGATGCCGTTCGAAAAGGAACTGAACGATGTCGTCGCCAAGTTCACGACCAGCCCGGACAATGATGCCCGCGTTGCGCTGATGAAACAGTACCAGAAGATCTCGACAGAGCACGTCAACACCGTGGGTCTGACGGAATATCCTGGCGCCCTGATCATCAACAAGCGGTTCTCGAATGTGCCGCAGGGCACGCCGATCTTCATGTTCAACTGGGCTGAAGATTCGGTGATCCGCGAACGCCTGTGGGTGGCCGCCGACAAGCAGGGCAAATACGAGCTGTTCCCAGAACAGCTGCCCGGCAAGCCTGGCGACAAGGGCCCTGTTAAGAACTAGTTCCCTCCCAGCTGAAGCGAGATTCAGGCCGCGCGTGGCGCGCGGCCTGATATGACCAACAAGCCGGCCGCGCTGACAAGGAGCGACTGGCGGCAAGGAAAAGCGGACCGTCCGATGTTACGATTCCTGCTCGTGCGCATAGCTTCCGCGATCCCCGTCCTGTTCATTCTGAGCGTGGTGACTTTCGCGATCATCCAGGCCCCGCCCGGTGACTATGCCGATTATATAAGATCCCAGCTGATCAACCAGGGCGGCGCATCCTATGCCCAGGCCGAAGAGCAGGCCCAGGCCTACCGGGTCGAACACGGTTTGGATAAACCGATGGTCGTCCAATACGTCAACTGGATCGGCGGCATCGTCACCCGCGGGGATTTCGGCTACAGCATGTTCTACAACAAGCCGGTCGCCGACGTCGTCGCAGAGCGGCTGCCGCGGACCCTGCTTCTGGCGCTTGTCTGCCACATCCTCGCTTCGGTGCTCGGCATCGGCTTCGGCATCTGGGCGGCGACGCGGCAATACAGCTGGATCGACAGCACGCTTTCGGCGATTTCCTTCCTCGGCATGACGGTGCCGCGGTTCCTGATGGCGCTGATCATCGTCTATCTGCTGGTCTTCCAATTCAACGTTGCCGAAATCGGCAGTTTCTTCTCGCCGCAATATGGCGGAGCGCCTTGGTCGTGGGCGAAATTCGTCGATCTCGTCCATCATGTCTGGCCGGTCGTGGCGATCGCCACCTTCGGCGGGCTCGCCTACAATATGCGGGTGATGCGCGGCAATCTGCTCGACACGCTGAACGCCCAATATGTCGAGACGGCCAAGGCCAAGGGGCTCTCCGGCGCGGCGGTGGTGATGCGCCATGCGGTGCCCAATGCGCTTCATCCATTGGTAATGTACCAGGGCGTCGTGCTGCCCTACATGCTGACCGGCGAGATCGAAACCGCCATCATCTTCGCGCTGCCGACCGTCGGCCCGGCGATCGTCGGCTCGATGGCGATCGGCGACGTCTATGTCACCGCCACCTTCATGATGGTGCTGTCGGCGACGCTGATCGTCGGCAACATCATTGCCGACCTGCTGCTGGCGCTGCTCGACCCGCGTGTCCGCCAATTTCAAGGAGCCTGAGATGCTGGCTTTCGACTCCTCGCCGCCACCGCCGACAACGACCGAACCTTCGGTCAACAAGCCATCGCGTGGCCATGAGAGCTATATCGCCCTGGTCTGGCGCCGGCTGCGGCGTTCCTGGACCGGCATGGCCGGGCTTATCCTCGTCGGGCTGTTGCTCTTCATGGCGGTCTTTGCCGATTTCGTCGCGCCGATGGACCCCAAGGCGACCGATGTCGGCTTTGCGCCGCCGCAGATGATGAGCTTTCACGACAAGGACGGCAATTTCGTCTTCCAGCCGCGCGTCTATGGCCTGGCCGATTCCGATGCGCTCGACCCGGTCACCTTCCAGC
Source organism: Rhizobium sp. NZLR10 (assembly GCF_019685125.1). Classification (NCBI taxonomy): domain Bacteria; kingdom Pseudomonadati; phylum Pseudomonadota; class Alphaproteobacteria; order Hyphomicrobiales; family Rhizobiaceae; genus Rhizobium; species Rhizobium sp. NZLR10. The sequence continues at coordinate 111,132 of NZ_JABDWE010000006.1, forward strand.
CGATCGTCGGCGTCGATTACGACAATCCGCGGCTGCTCGGCTTCTTCGTCAAGGGCGCCGAATACCAGCTTTTCGGCCTGATCCCGGCTGACCGCCACTTCTTCGGCTCGACCGATGGCGAGCCGGTGCATTTCCTCGGCACCGACAAGTTCGGCCGCGATGTGCTGTCGCGCGCCATCATCGGCTCGCGCATCTCGCTGACCATCGCGCTCACCGTCGTCTTCATCGTCACCGTCATCGGCACGACCGTCGGCATGGTCTCCGGCTATTTCGGCGGCACCTTCGATGTCTGGCTGCAGCGCTTCGTCGAGCTGGTGCTCGCCTTTCCGCAATTGCCACTCTATCTGGCGCTGACCTCGCTGATCCCGGTGACGGCGCCGACCAATGTCTTCCTTGGTTTCGTCATCGTCGTGATGTCGGCGCTCGGCTGGGCGCAGATGTCGCGCGAGGTGCGCGGCAAGACCCTGGCGCTTGCCCGCATCGATTATGTCCGGGCGGCGATGGCCGTCGGCGCCACCGACCGGCGCATCATCCTGCAGCACATCTTCCCGAACGTGATGAGCCACGTCATCGTCGCGGTGACGCTCGCCATACCGAGCGTGGTGCTGCTGGAATCCTTCCTCGGCTTCCTCGGCTTTGCCGTCAAGCCGCCGCTGATCTCCTGGGGGCTGATGCTGCAGGATACCGCGACCTATTCTGTCATCGGCTCCTATCCCTGGATTCTCTCCCCCGTCGGCTTCGTGCTCGTCACCGTCTTCGCCTTCAATGCGCTGGGCGATGGACTGCGCGATGCAGTCGATCCTTATTGAGGTGATTGATATGGCTCTTGCACTGGTCAATTCCTTCGCCCCATCCGTCCGCCATGACCATGACGGCCGCTCGGACACACCGATCATCGACGCCCGCAATGTGGCGGTGAATTTCAAGGTCGAAGACGGCATGGTCGAAGCCGTCAAGGACGTCTCCTTCCAACTCTATCGCGGCGAGACGATCGCCATCGTCGGCGAATCCGGCTCCGGCAAATCGGTGACGGCGCGAACGGTGATGGGGCTGCTGTCGAAGCGCGCCGTGGTTTCGGAGAAATCGACGGTCGCCTATGACGGAAGCAATATCCTGACATTTTCCGAGCGGGCCCGCCGCAAGCTGCGCGGCGACCGCATCTCGATGATCTTCCAAGAGCCCATGAGCTCGCTGAACCCGATCTATACGATCGGCAGCCAGATCGTCGAGGCGATCCGCGTCCATCGCCGGATCAGCAAACGGGACGCGCAAAAACGTGCGCTCGAACTGCTCGAACATGTGCAGATCCCCGATCCGGCCGCGCGGCTGATGCAATATCCGCATCAGCTTTCCGGCGGCCAGCGCCAGCGCGTAATGATCGCCATGGCGCTTGCCAACGATCCGGATGTCTTGATCGCCGACGAGCCGACGACGGCGCTCGACGTTACCGTGCAGGCGCAGATCCTCAACCTGATCCGCAACCTGCAGAAGGAAATGGGGATGGCCGTCATCCTCATCACCCACGACCTGACCGTGGTGCGGCAGTTTTCGGATTACGTCTATGTGATGCAGCATGGCGAAGTGCGCGAGCACAACACCACCGAAGCCCTGTTTGCCAATCCGCAGCACGCCTATACCAGGCATCTGCTTGCCTCCGAGCCGCGCGGCCAGGCCAATCCGCTGCCGGAGGGATCGGATGTCATCCTCGATGCCAAGGGCGTGCGCGTCTCCTTCATGATGCGCCACGGCACCTTCTTCAAGCCGGCGATGCGCGAGCTTGTCGCCGTCGACAGCCTGAGCCTGACGCTGCGCCGTCACGAGACGCTCGGTCTCGTCGGCGAATCCGGCTCCGGCAAGACGACATTCGGCCAGGCGATCCTGCGGCTGAACACGCCCGACAGCGGCGAGATCCACTTCGACCATCAACCGATCCACGGGCTTTCCAGGGCCGGGATGCGGCCATTCCGGGCCCGCATGCAGGTGGTGTTCCAGGACCCGTTCTCATCCCTCAACCCGCGCATGACGATCGGCCAGATCATCGAGGAAGGCCTCGTCGTCAACCGGCTGGGCGCCACCCGGGCCGAACGGCAGGACCGGGTGCGCGAGGCACTGATTGCAGCCGGCATGCCCGGCAATATCCTGTCGCGTTTCCCGCATGAATTTTCCGGCGGCCAGCGCCAGCGCATCGCCATTGCCCGCGCCATCGCGCTCGAGCCGGAATTCATCCTGCTCGACGAGCCGACATCCGCACTCGACCTTTCCGTCCAGGCGCAGATCATCGAACTGCTGCGCAAGCTGCAGGACGAGCGCGGCCTGAGCTACCTCTTCATCTCCCACGATCTCAAGGTCGTCAGAGCCCTCTGCCATCGCGTCATCGTTATGCAGCATGGCAAGATCGTCGAAGAGGGTCCCGTCAACGAAGTACTATCCCATCCCAAGACCGCCTACACCGAACGGCTCGTCAAAGCCGCTTTCGAGGTAGCATGACTATCGAATGCCGGAGGTTATAATGGCAGCAAATCCCAAAATCACATTCATCGGAGCAGGCTCCACCGTTTTCATGAAGAACATCGTCGGCGACGTGTTGCAGCGTCCGGCCCTGTCGGGTGCGACGATCGCCTTGATGGATCTCAATCCGCAACGGTTGGAAGAAAGCGCCGTCGTCGTCAACAAGCTGATCTCGACGCTCGGCGTCAAGGCCAAGGCCGAGACCTATTCCGACCAACGCAAGGCGCTTGCCGGCGCCGATTTCGTCGTCGTCGCCTTCCAGATCGGCGGCTATGAACCCTGCACCGTCACCGACTTCGAAGTGCCGAAGAAATACGGGCTGCGCCAGACGATTGCCGATACGCTCGGCGTCGGCGGCATCATGCGCGGGCTTCGCACCGTGCCGCATCTCTGGAAGATCTGCGAGGACATGCTCGCCATCTGCCCCGAGGCGATCATGCTGCAATATGTCAACCCGATGGCGATCAACACCTGGGCGATATCGGAGAAATACCCGACCATTCGCCAGGTCGGCCTCTGCCATTCGGTGCAGGGCACGGCGATGGAGCTGGCCCATGACCTCGACATTCCCTACGAGGAAATCCGTTACCGGGCGGCCGGCATCAACCACATGGCCTTCTATCTCAAATTCGAGCATCGCCAGGCCGATGGTTCCTACCGCAACCTCTATCCCGATCTGCTGCGCGCCTATCGCGAGGGCAGGGCGCCGAAGCCCGGCTGGAACCCGCGCTGCCCGAACAAGGTGCGCTACGAAATGCTGACGCGTCTTGGCTATTTCGTTACCGAAAGCTCGGAGCATTTTGCCGAATACACGCCCTATTTCATCAAGGAGGGTCGCGAGGACCTGATCGAGAAATTCGGCATTCCGCTTGATGAATATCCAAAACGCTGCATCGAGCAGATCGAGCGCTGGAAGGGCCAGGCGGAGGCCTATCGCAGCGCCGACAAGATCGAGGTTCAGCCGTCGAAGGAATATGCTTCCTCGATCATCAACTCGGTCTGGACCGGCGAACCCTCGGTGATCTACGGCAATGTCCGCAACAATGGCTGCATCACCTCGCTGCCGAACAACTGCGCCGCCGAAGTGCCCTGCCTGGTCGATGCCTCCGGCATCCAGCCGACCTTCATCGGCGACCTGCCGCCGCAGCTGACCGCGCTGATCCGCACCAATATCAACGTCCAGGAACTGACGGTGCAGGCGCTGATGACCGAAAATCGCGAGCACATCTACCACGCCGCGATGATGGACCCGCACACGGCGGCCGAACTCGACCTCGACCAGATCTGGTCGCTGGTCGACGACCTGCTCGCCACCCACGGCAACTGGCTGCCCGAATGGGCCCGCACATCCAGTAAAGTCAAGGCTGCCTGACCTACTCTCCCTGGTCAGGCGTCAAAGAGCCCCGCGGTGTTGCAACAACCGCGGGGTTTTTTGCGGACGCCGGGTACAGCGACCGGTTGAGGAACCGACGGCGACGCGCTGTGGCGATCTGATCGCGTATCCGACGCGGTGCGCCTGGGAATGCGGTTCATGGGGCCGACATCAAGGACCGCACGACGTCGCCAGGAAGGGCTTCACGGCCAACGGTCAGGTCGACGGCACGACTGGAAAATCAAGCAATCAAGGGAATTTAGGGAGATTTGGCTGGGGAAGCTGGATTCTCACATGATTTCAATGGCGTAGCGAAAAACCTTATAATTCCCTATGTTTTCCCGCCGCGAGCGACCGTGGATGCCACCTTTGAGCCCTGGCTTTAGGCCTCAGTCAACCCCTCGGTCGATCGGCAATAATTTCCGCTCACGTTGCGGTGGCGCAGCCATAAAGCGCCCGTGCGGGAAGAGGTAGCAAAGTCGACCGGTCGGGCGTGCCGCTGCCCACAATTCTGCTGCGCGGGGCCGGCGGCCGGGCCGATCAGGAATTCAACAAGGCTTACGCTTTTTATCGGAATTCTGATGGATTGGCGCGGCGCGGCGGGTTCGATCTCAAGCTCTGCCGCCATCGCTCGGCAATGGCTTTCGATCGAAAGACCGATCCGCTCGGCAGCCAAAGACTGGCGGCGAAGCGGTCGGCGGATGATCGGGCGTTTCCTCATACATCGAAGGCTGGGTTTCGCGGGCGCGTGACCTTGGCATTTGCTATGATGACCGACCGCGAACAAAATCTACCGCTACTTCCGGGATGCCCGAGAAATTCAAAGGCAATGCCGATTTCCCCCGCGCAACATCCTGTCGCGGACCAGCGCGGGCGGACAGCGTGGTTTCATTTGCTCATGGGTTTTGGATCGATACGCGCCAGCAGGGATTCGATATCCCAGCGATCTTTTTCCGTCTCCTTTGCAATCGCGATGAGGCGCTCCATCGGCGTGTGCTTGCGCAGATCCTCGATCAGCGCCAGCAGTTCGTCGCGCAGCGCCGCCAGGGCCGATGGCAGACACAGGCTCATGTCGGCCGAGGGGTTGGCCTGGGCATGCGCCTTGCCCGCCGGACCGACAAAGGCGAGGCCGAGGATGGTGTGGCCGGGATAGGTCTGCGCCATCCGAGATGGTCATGACCCTGCGAAATGTCTTTCTTGAAATAGGTCGCCGGATCATTTTTGTCCGTCTTCAATTCGAAACCGAACTGGCGCGGATTCGCGTCATCGCGCCACAACACGTCGGGTCCGGTGTCTCCGTCATTGTCGGGCCTTGTCGCGGTGAAGCCGAGTAGCTCCCCGAGGGCACGGACGCCGGCTTCCGCCTGCCTAGGATCGCCGTCATCGATGAGCGCGAGTGCCTGCGCGAGCTTTTCCACCTCCGCTTCGAACTTGTTGCCGTGGTTGTATGAGTTTCCCACAGATAATGCTAGGAGCGCTTAGTTTAGTCGTTCGATTTGTCGCGCCTTGAGTGAGAGCTTTGCGAGCGCAATGCGCTTTCGAAAGGCAGCCTATTCGTCGAGGTAGCGTTCGGTCAACCGCGCCCACATGGCAGCACCTGCCGTCAGACTTTCGTCCGCGAAGTCATATTTGGCGCTATGCAGGATCGCCGAGTTGACACCATTACCGAGACGCAGAAAGGCGCCAGGTTTGTGCTCGAGGAAATGTGAGAAGTCTTCACTGCCGGGTATGAGAGGGCAGGTCGTCACCTTGTCACTCATCAATGCGCTCGCCGAGCGCGGCGTCGAGACCGCCCATGGCGGTGGTCTTTGCGCCTGGATCCCAGTGTCCTCGGAACCATTTGCGCTGGTCACACTCGCGGCGAGGGGCATCGCGGTTCATCCGGGAGCGAAATTCTCGGTTCTGCCGAGTAGCCACCTGCGTGTGGCGACCGCCAATTTGACCGATCGCTGCCAGGAAGTCGCCGACGGAATTGCGCTCGCGGCCGTGCATCGGTGATGGGGCGTTTTTCGCCGGGGGAGCGGCCGGTGGCGAGTTCCATCTTGCGAGGCACCATTATGCGCAAGACTCCGATAACCGCGATCCGTGTCCCAAGCGTAACTTTATCAGCGATCTGTCCGCGCCCTTCTGCTCGCCATCCGTACTGTCGAAAGCTTCTCGTCCGGCACTTGGTCGGTCGAGGTCGATCCAGCAATATCGCCAAGGCTGCGAAGTTCGACCCCGCCTGGCCAAGGCGCGTTTCCGGTTTACCCGCAAGATCAATAGGGTCGGTCATGCCATGTTGGAGAGCGCCTATCGGCACTTTCCCAAAGCAGGAATTTGGCTGGTCTCACCTAAGCGGGCCTGGCGCCAGGTTAATCGTCAATGCTTTGAACCCATTGCCGAGGTAAGCAAGACTCTTTCGGCGCTTAGCTGGCGATAAAGCGCGTTGAGTTCAGCGTGCCTTATCTCCTTGATATTCGGCGACGCCATTTCGGCATCCAGTTTTTTAAGGTGCAGGTCGATTTCTGCTGATCTTTCGGCGTTACCGTCCGACGATTTAAATTCGATCATGGGTATCTCCTTTGAGAGTGAGTTAGTCTTTCGGCGGGGATTTTCACCCGCGAAGATTTGTGGGCGATAGCCACTTGTGAACGGTTAGTGGGGGAATTTGCTCGGGTCTTGGCCCTGCTCGTTGTCGCTGAGATGTATCACCTGCAATCGGCTGATCCTTAGGGCTTTGAGCAACGCTGATTTCTCATCCTGCCCCCCTTTTTCCGTGGCCACAATCTTAGTGAACGCAATCTCGGTAAAGGCAGTCTTCTCGGCGGGAAACATGCGAATTGTTCGGCGGATCGGTGCTGCTTCATCGGAAGGCATAGAAAAACTCCTTGGTTGAGATGAGGTCTGCGTCGAAACAGAACCAACATCGGTTAGGCAGATCTTGCTCGGTGCCTGAAGCAGTCGCGCGTCGTTCAGCGAGGGTGGATCAGTGCGACGTAAGCGATGAAGGCTAGGCTGAAAGCAGGGGCCGACTTGATCAGGAATTCGATGTATCGAAACCGGCTAAGATAGACTGATGTGCTCTTCCATAAATAGAGCATTGATGTCTTGGACATTGGAGCCTTTCCTGATGGTTGGAAGAGAGCAAGCTGGCGGTGTCGACCAAGGTCTTGGGAACGCAGTGTGAAACTGCTAAAGCACGGAACGGCGAAGGGTAGGCCCATCTCACCTACAGCCATGCCGAGCGCGCGGGTGTCCACGTTGAACCAAAATCTGCTTGTGCATATTCACACGCCCATGGTGAGAAGTCAGTCACGTAGGGCGTTAATGCGCGGTCTGCAGATTGCCACGGGCAAACCGCGGATAGCAGATTGATGATGCGCGATGCTGAGAGGGATGATTGTCTTTTCCGAGCGGCCCAACCGGTACTCAAACGCTCCGCCAGGCTCAAAATCGAAAGCCTAGCAGCGGTGCCTGCGGAAGCGCACTTCCCGACGAATGTTGCGATCCATGGCCGTCAGGAACCGAAGGGAAATGTTGGAAGACATAACGTCCTCCTTTCAGTCGGGGCTAGGGTATGGTGACCCTAAAACAGCAGCGCCCTGAACATGGCTTACTGAAGTTCGGACCGTGCGCCTCTTGAGGCGGCAAAGCAAATGAAAAGAATGCGTGCCGACTAGGGGATTTTGCATCGCTAGCCAGACTGATACCGGATATTGGTCCGCCGGCTGGAAGTTTCTCAAAGACACGATCAGAGGGCGTGCTATGCCTAAGGAGCGATCAACAGTTGTTTCGTTTTGCATAGCGGATTGTCCGCTTCGGCTGACGGCCGCGCCGACGTAGATACCGCGCGTGAGATGGACCAATTTGCCGGCCTGCGCCTGGCGGTGGCCACGCGTTTTATCTATGTTTTCGCCGACGAGATAAACATGATGTAACTTTCGCGTATTTCAGATACGCAATAGTTTCAATTTCGAAATCTCTTAAACGGGTCGATGATTTGAAAGGAATAGGGCAGCCGAGCGCCCATTTCCCACGCTATTCTCGTATCTCGATGACCTTGACCGACACGTCCATTTCCACGAAATCTTCCGGCGTTCCAGCATATCCGCCGGTCACAGGCATGATCTGGCCATTGTTGCGAGCAAACGCCACGGGAATGAGACAGGCTGCTCCCACCCGTCGGTGGGTGGGATCAAACGCGATCCAGCCTGCTCCGGGAAGATAGACTTCCGCCCAGGCATGCGTTGATCCGCCGTCATCGACCGAGGCCTGAGGGTCGTAGAGATAGCCGGAGACAGCACGGGCACCGAAGCCCAGGCAGCGCACCGCCTCGATGAAGAGCGCCGCAATGTCCCTGCATGAGCCGCTTGCGAGTTCCAGTGTTTGTTCGGGCGACTGCGTGCCTTCTTCATCTCGGATACGGTAGGTGACATTTGTGAGAATGCCGGCGTTCAAATCCTTGAGGAGTGACAGCGTGTCGGTCGGGCGGCTGCGCACGAACGCTCCTGCCCAATCCGACACCGCGCCACGGGAAGATGTCGCAACAGCAAATGCGCCAAGGTCGGTCTTGTCTTCGCTTGAATAGGTGAAGGGATAGGTGTGGGCCGAAATGTCGATATTGAAAACAGGCCACGGATCGGCGGTCTGCTCGACAACGGCATCACTGGAGATCGTCAACTCCGAGGTTTGTTCAGAAAACGTCACCGTGGCTATTGTGTTGCCGAAGACGTCCTGCGCCCAGTCGATCGATCCCCGGGCAGAGCAGTCGATCCCGAAAGACAAGGTCCGCAGCTGTTGGGCGGTTCGGGGCGACAGCATCAATCGGTGTGCAAGCAGCCAGACGGGTCGCGCGTAACGGTAGCTCGTTCGATGCTTGATCTGAAGTTTCATTGTGGTCTCCCGAACGCAAGATCGTTCCGTTCAGCGAAGGCATGCGCTATCGAAACGGCACCCGCAACCGGGTTCTCGCGTTGCGGGCGCGATCGTGGCCATGGCGCTCCCCACGCGCGGCCGATCCTATCCAATTACACGTCGCCCCTCTCGAAGATCCTCTGCTGTGACCCAAATCCGGCCATCGACGGCGATCATGCCTTTGTCGAATTTTGAGCTGGCAATCGCTCCGATCGTGGCGAGGTCGGGTAGCGGAACTGAGCCGTAAACTATGGGGGCAGGCGGAGCATCTTTGAGTGCCGCCTTGGTCACGACGACGGCCTGCTTGGAGGAGCCGTTGCCCATAACCATGATGGCATTGTCGCCGGCCATATTTCGAAACGATTGGGAAGAATGTCCAGCGGCATGCGTGCTCCTTTCCGGAGTCGCAGCCCTTCTAACATGCTGCGCGGTCCAATGATATGCAGCACATTCTTAGGTGGGTGAACATTCTTTTCCCGCGATAGACCCGGAGTGCTGCATATTGTACGGCGCAGCAACCATACCGATTCTGGTGCGTTGCAGACTGCTGACCCTTCGTCTTGTCGGCCGCACGGAGATATTAGCCTTGCGACCGTTCTCCGACACAATTGCACGGTTAATTAACCTGACCGCTGGCTCGGTGCGCAGCCAACAGGCTCTCGTCTAAACACAGTATCGGCGCGGGCGATGGGCATCGTGCCAAGAGCTGGCGGCGGGAATTTTGCGAAACCCCTCACTTCCTCCAGGCTCGATCCGACTGCACTAGCGAGATATATCCGCCGCCCGATCCGCTTGCTGTGGTCCCACTGGTTCTTCGAATCCGAGAAAATGCAGGAAGTTTCGAAGACGTATCGATCACCCGTCCAGCGGATTGACGCGGAGCACTTTCTCGCGATCGATCGTGCCGGGCCATTTTTCTCAGGCCTCGCAGACTAATCCAATTTGCCTCCTGCTTGCCAAAAAACCACAATTGCCTCACTTAGATCACACATCCACCCTCGGCATGAAGAATTGGATCAACGCTGCATGCGCATAGCTTTCGTTTTTCTCGGTGCATTTCTTGCAATCGTACAGTCCGCCTCTGCTGAAGTCGCATCGCCGCCGGTTTTGGCGCCGCTGGAGCGACAGGCGCAAGCTGCTCAGTTGAGCGCACAATTTCTCTCGCGCTATAGCTACAAGCCGGTTCCGCTCGACGACGCCTTGTCGGCGAGGGTCATGGATCAGTTCATCAAGTCGCTTGATCCGGACCGCATGCTCTTCCAGCAGGCCGACATCGACAAGTTCATGGCTGACCGCAGCGAGATCGACGATGCGATCGAACGGAAGGATTTGAAGATCCCGTTTGCGATTTTCAACGCCTATGAACAGCGCGTTGTCGATCGGATGACCTATGCGCGCGGCCTGCTGAAGCAGGGTTTCGATTTCAGTACAAAGGAAGACTATTCGGTGCTGCGCGAAAAGGCGCCCTGGCCGCAGTCGCAAGCCGAGAGCGATGAGCTGTGGCGCAAGCGCGTCAAGAGCGATTGGCTGCGGCTGAAGCTCGGCGGCAAAACCGATGCGGCTATTCGCGACACGCTTGACAAGCGGTATGACAACACGCTCGAGCGCGTTTACAAATTCAAAAGCGACGACGTTTTCCAGTCGTTCATGGATGCCTATTCAAACTCGGTCGATCCGCACACGGATTATTTCGGCGCGGCCGCTTCCGCCGATTTCAATGTCTCGATGAAGCTGTCGCTGTTCGGGATCGGCGCGGTGCTGCAGGAGCGCGACGATTACACGACGATCCGTGAACTCGTGCCCGGCGGGCCGGCGCAGCTTTCCGGCAAGCTCGCCGTCGGAGACCGCATCACCGGCGTTGGCCAGGGCAAGGATGGGGCGATCAAGGAAGTTGTGGGAACGCGCCTTGATGAAGTCGTGCAGATGATCCGCGGCAAAAAAGGCTCCGTCGTGCGGCTGGACATTCTGCCGGCCGATGCCGGCGCCGATGCCACACATCGCGTCGTCAACCTGGTGCGAGATAAAATCAGTCTCGATAAGCAGGCTGCCCGGAAGACTGTGCTGTCGGTGAAAGTGGGCGATATCGAGCGAAAAATCGGGATCATTACCCTGCCGGTCTTCTATGAGGATTTCGAAGCCAAGGGCAAAGGCGACAAGGATTATAAAAGTGCAAGCCGCGATGTCGCCAAGCTTCTCGGCGAGCTGAAAGAAGAGAATGTCGACAGCGTTCTGATGGACCTGCGCAACAATGGCGGTGGTTCATTGGATGAGGCGATTGATCTGACCGGCCTCTTCATCGGCAATGGCCCGGTCGTTCAGCAGCGTGCCGGCAACGGCAAGATCGAGGTCAAGGATTCGGATTTCCCAGAGCCTGTCTGGGCAGGCCCGATGGGTGTGCTGATCAATCGCGGCTCGGCCTCGGCTTCGGAGATTTTTGCCGCGGCAATCCAGGATTACGGTCGAGGCGTGATTGTCGGCGAACCGAGCTTCGGCAAGGGCACGGTGCAGACCGTCGTCGATCTCGACCAGGTGGTTCACAATAGCAAACCCGAATTCGGCGAGCTGAAAGTGACGATCGCCCAGTTTTTCCGGGTCAATGGCGGCACGACGCAGCTGCGTGGCGTGACGCCGGATATCAGCCTGCCGGGACTGTCCGATCCGACAAGCTTCGGCGAGACCAGTTATGACAATGCCCTGCCATGGGCTGAGATCAAGCCTGCGAAATACTCGCGCGACGAGGCGCTTGCGAAACTGCTGCCGACATTGCAAAGCCGCCATGATGCGCGGGTGAAGGGCGATCCGGATTTCCAGCGCCTGTTGAAGGACATTGCCGACCTGAAGGCGCAGCGCGAGAAGGGGATTGTTTCCCTGAATGAAGCCGAACGTCGCAAGGAAGCGACGGCGCGCGCCGAACGGTTCAAGGCTCGTGCGCAGGAAAGCGGTGGCGACGATCCCGGTGACGATGATGGCCTGGAGTCAGGCGAGCGCAGCCTGAGCGCCGATATCGCCATCGAAAATGCCCGCAAGAACGCAAAAGACGTGCTGCTCAACGAGACCGCCGACATTCTTGCCGACGCGGTGGATCTGCAGCAAGGCGGGGTAAGGGCAGTCACAAAACAATAGGGAAATCGTCAGACCGACGACAGCGCCGCGCCGTTGCGCACGTGACGGATTGCGTAGCGATGATATCTTTACAATACTTGTAAGATGACGTCGTTACGCTCTGTCGTGCCCAGACTGGAGTTTCCCATGCCTTCCTCACCCACGAACAAAAGTCCGGAAGTGCTGCTCGAGCGGACCACATTCACGGTCAGCCCCGAAATTTATGCCGAATACCTCGACGCGCCAGCGCAGCCCAATGACTGCCTGAAACGGACCATGTCGACCAAAGCGCCGTGGGATGAGCCTACATCGCCAAACTGAAATCCGCCGCCAGCACCGCGACGTCCCCTCTGACGTTCGAAATCGCAAATGCAAAATCTGGTCAAAGAAACATGACCGCATCCTCCGTGTCGACACCTTCGAGACCATTGCCGGTACTCCGCCTAATCCTGCTCTGCGGCTGGTGCTCCTTGATGGCAGGGATTTTTCTATGGTCAGTCCACCCGATCGCGTACTACAGTTGGGACCTCCCCGCTGTCCTTATGTGTCTGTTGTGGTTTTCGGGTCCGCTTGTGGCTTTTGCCATTTCGGCCGGTGCACTTATTCTGGATCAACCGGCTTCTCGCTTAATGAAGCGAGCCGTCGCTGTGCACTTCGGGATGAGTCTGGTTGTTGCTCTAATGGTATCGGTGACGGATCAGTTTGGTTTCGCCATCTGGTTGTTTATATTGCTGGCTGGGCTGGTCGATCTGCCGATCCTTGCGCTGGCGCCAGGCCGGATCGATAGCCCGAGGACGGTCAAACTGCTACACATGGTGGTCGTGTCGTCAGTTGCTGGACCGATTGCCGGCCTATTTCTTTGGTCTGCCCTCAACATCAAGATTGTGGAGTGGCGTGCACTCGCGGTCGCCGGTTCACATCCCTATTGCGTGCAGGTGGCCGAGGCTTATCCCCGGCGGTACAAGGCAGTCACACAACGGGCTGAATTGGCGGGTTTGAGGATGCAGACACCGTTTACAAACGGCGGTGGTTCCACCGACTACCAGGTCGCGTTTCACGCAGTGCTCGTGGTCAAGAAGGGTGGCGGGGACCAGTTTTACAACTGGTCCTACTTCGCCCAGAGCTTCGTCCCCGTTTCCGACCGTGCGATAAACGGACTCGCTCTTCTTCGCGCTGATTGTGAGCCAATCGTTGCTTTTTTCGACGAGCTTAATCGTTAGCGGTTGCCATGGAATTGTAGAAAACGCCCGGAACAGGTCGAACCCTGGCCACCTGCGAGAACAACAGCCGCCAAGGTGCTTCTGTTGAAGACATCGCTCGGTATCTCTACAAAGTTTGCGACCAAGCAAATAGGGCTTTCGTATACAGGTGTCTGAGCGTTGCAATAAAGCTGCAAGAGCAGTCGCCGCATCACGGCCAAACATTTAAGCTGAGGACCGCGGTCTTCACCGGATGCCTACACCAAAGCGCCGTGGGATGAGCCTACAGCGCCGCCTCCTTGAGCGCGCGCGAGTAGGGATGCTGCGGGTTATCCAGCACGGGGCGGGCCTGGCCCCGTTCGACGATCTCATCCATGATGCTGATGGTCGGGTTGCGAGATCTCAATTCGACAATCGGCCGCCGCGACCGGTGGGAGCGCGCGCTGCCGCCTTTTGGCGAAGCGTGTTTTTTCCCTTTTTCCGGGCGGAATTTCCGGGCATAATGGGGTATGACAGACCTTTTGGAACAAGCCGTCGAGCGCGTCCGCGCCCTTTCTCCAGATATGCAGGATGAGTTGGCGCGCGTCCTGTTGCACCTTGCCGACGAGCAAGAGCCTGTGCCTTTGGCATCCGGGGAGCGGGCGGCGATTGCGGACTCGAAAGCCGCCGCTGCGCGGGGCGAATTTGCAAGCGATGAAGAAGTTCGCGCCGTATGGGCCAGCTACGGCCTGTGAGACTTCGCTACACGAAACCGGCCCTTGCCGACCTGAAAGACATTGCCGGATATCTCGACCCGCGTTCGCCGCAGGGCGCACGCCGTGTTCGGCAGCGCATCAAATTGCTGATCGAAAAACTTCCCGAGCAACCGTTCGTCGGCAAGCGCACCGAAGACTTGACCATTCGCCGCTTGACGGCGGTTCCTTACCCCTACCTGATCTTTTACGAAGTCACCGAGGCCGAAATTATCATCCATGCCGTGCGCCATGGTGCCCGCGCTCCGGCATCCATGCCCGGACAGTGAACGCGAGGCTTGCGGCCTGATTTTCATTACGCGCAGCGCTCACATCGCCGGGCTGAAATCCGCCGCCAGCACCGCCTCCTTGAGCGCGCGCGAATAGGGATGCTGCGGATTGTCCAGCACGGGGCGGGCCTGGCCCCGCTCGACGATTTCGCCTTTGCGCATGATGATGATGTTGTCGCTGATGTAATAGGCGGTGGCCAGATCATGGGTGATGTAGATGATCGACAGCCCGAGTTCGCTTTTCAGCCGGCCGAAGAGGTTGACGATCGCCATGCGCAGCGAGGCGTCGACCATCGAGACCGGCTCGTCGGCGACCAGCAGGCGGGGCTGCGGGATCAGCGCGCGGGCAATGGCGACGCGCTGAAGCTGGCCGCCGGATAGTTCGTGGGGGAACCGGCCTTTCACCTCTTCGAGCGTCAGGCCGACATGCGTAAGCGCCGCATCGGCCATCCGCTCCGCTTCTTTCCGGTCTATCCGTTTTCCCGGGCCTGACAGATTGCGGGCCGTCTCGAACAGATAGCGGTCGACCCGCTTCAGCGGGTTGAAGGCTTCGAACGGGTTCTGCAGAACCGGCTGGACCTCCTTCATGAAGGCCTTGCGTTCGGATCGGCTATGGATGGTGACAGTTTTGCCGGAGAATTCCAGCTGCCCTTCCGTCGGTGTGGTTTGCCCCAGGATCATCGCCGCGATCGTCGATTTGCCCGAGCCGGATTCGCCGACGATCGACAGGATCTCCGGCTCCTCGCCCAGTTCGAAGCTGACATCCTTGACTGCGGTGACCAGGCGCCGGCCGAGCATGCCGCCCTGCCGATAGATTTTCGTGACATGCGAGAGGCTGAGCAGAGCGGTCAAAGCTGATCTCCCGTAACTGCAAAACAGGCGACGCGCCGCCCCGGCTCGACGGTGACCAAGGGCGGCACCTTCTGCGAGCAGATATCCATGCGTTTCGGACAGCGCGGGTGAAACCGGCAGCCTTCCGGCGGCATGGCAAGGTTTGGCGGACGGCCCTCCAGCGAGGGTCGCGTCGTCGCATCGCCGATGCGCGGCAGGCTGCCGACCAGATGCTGCGTATAGGGGTGCAGCGGCTTGCTGAAGAGTTTGGCGGTCGGCGCTTCCTCGACCAGACGCCCGGCATAGACGATGCCGATGCGGTCGGAGACCGTCGCGTGAACCCCCATATCATGGGTGACGAACAGGAAGGACGAACCCATCTCGCGCTGGATTTCGCGGATCATCGACAGCACGTCGCGCTGGACGATCACGTCGAGCGCCGTCGTCGGTTCGTCGGCGATGATGAATTCCGGCGTCAGGATGGTGGCGAGCGCAATGGTCATGCGCTGGCGCATGCCGCCGGAGAGCTCGTGCGGATAGGCGTCGAGCAGATGCGGATCGAGCTTCAGCCGCTGCAGATGGGCAGCGACCTTCTCGAAGAAAACCTGTTTGCCGACCGGCATGTGGCGAAAGGCGAAATCGGTGAAGGAATGGCGGATCCGGCGCACCGGATTGAGCACATTCATCGACCCCTGCATGATATAGGACAGATGCTTCCAGCGCAGCGCCATGCGCTCCTCCGGCTTCATCGCATAAATATCCTGGGTGCCGCCGGCGAAATGGAATTTCACGCTCCCCGACACGACCCGCAGCGGCGGCCGGATGGCGCCGGCAATGGTTTTGATCAGGGTGGTCTTGCCGCTGCTCGATTCACCGGCAACGCCATAGACCTCGCCGCGGCCGATCGTCAGGCTGATATCGTCGACGGCGCGCACCTCGCGATCGACGCCATAAAGGAAGGCACGGTAATAGGCTTTCAGATTCTCGATTTCGACCAAAGGGTCCATGCTAACTTCCCATCCGGTTCAGCCGGCTGCGCGGATCATTGTATTCGTTCATCGACATCGACAGCAGGAAGAGCGCCAGGAAGAGAACGACGATCGCGGCGACGGGTGCCGCCACCCACCACCATACGCCTGATATCAGCGCCGAATGCGCATTGGCCCAGTAGATCATCATGCCCATGGTCGGCGTCTCGATATCGGTGAAGCCGAGCACCGACAGGGTGATCTCCATGCCGATCGACCAGATCATGTTGTTCATCGTGGTGGCAAAGACGATCGGCAGAACGTAGGGCAGGTGCTCCTCGGCGAGGATCTTGCGCATGCTCATGCCGGAATAGACGCTCTGGGTGGTGAACGGCCTTGTCTTGAGGCCGATCGCCACCGAGCGGATGAGGCGCGCATCGTAGGACCAGCCGAGCGAGGCCATGATGACGATCAGCGCGGTCCAGGTCATGCTGTCCTTCAGCACGAAATAGAAAAGGATCAGCAGCGGAAATTGCGGGATGACCATGACGCTGTCGTTGATCGCCATCAGCACCCGGTCGACCGCACCGCCGGCATAACCGGCGACGAGGCCGACGACCAGCGAGATGATGCGTGAAATAAAAGCGACGCCGATGCCGAAATACAAGGTGTTGCGAAGGGCGGTCGTCAACTGCCAGAAAACGTCCTGGCCGCGCGATGTCGTGCCGAGCCAGTAATCGCCATCGGGCGGCATGTCGGGTGGCAGGAGATAGATGTCCGTCGGGGCGTAGGGCGAGAAATAGGACAGGATGATCAATCCGACGATGACGGCAAAGAGCAGCAGGCCGCAGAGGAATTCCATATTCTGGCGGGCGAGGTCACGGATAATGGTAAACATGCTCTATTCCACCTTGATACGCGGGTCGATCAGCGGGCTCAGAATGTCGATGATGAACACCGCGGCGGCGACGCCGACGATCGACAAGGCGCTGAGGCCGAGCACCAGGCTGTAGTCGCCGGCATGCACCGCCGAAATCAAAAGGTTGCCGATGCCGGGATAGCCGAAGACGATTTCGGTGATGACGGTGCCGTTGAAGATCGCACCGAGCGACATGGCAAGCCCGGTGAACTGCGGCACCATGGCATTGCGGGCGATGTAGGAGCGGAGAATTTTCCGCTTCGGAACGCCGCCGAGCTCGGCGAAGACAACGTAGTCATCGGTGATGATGTTGGATACCAGCGCGCGCATGCCGATCAGCCAACTGCCGGTTCCGACAAGGATCAACGACATGGCCGGCAGGATCGAATGTTCGAGGATATCGAGGACCAGGGAAAACGACAGGTTGAGATTGGCGTTCATCTCATAGCCGCCATTGATCGGCAGCACCGGCCAGAGATAGCCGAACAGGATGAGCAGCACGAAGGCGAGAATATAATAGGGAATGGGAAGCAGGGCGATGCAGACGAGGCTGACGGCCTTCAGCACCGTATTCTTCCGGTAATAGCCGGCGAGCGCGCCGATCGCATTGCCGAGCACGAAGGTGATCAGGGTGGAGACCGTCATCAGCCCGATCGTCCAGGGCAGGGACCGCAGAATGATGGTGGAAACGGGTGTGGGAAAAGCCGACAGCGAGGGGCCGAGATCACCGGTCGCAAGCCGCAGCCAGAAATGCAGATATTGCTGCCAGATCGAGCCCTCCATGCCGTAAAGCTCGCGCAGTGACTGGCGCATCAGTTCGATCGCATTCGGATCGGACTGCCCCATCTGGGTAATGGCGCCGATGCTTTCTTCGACCGGATCGATCGGGGTCAGGTGGGTGACGAAGAATGTGATGCTGACGCCCAGAAAGACGACGAGCAGAAACTGACCGAACCGCTTCAGTACAAAGATCAGATAGGACGTCATAGAGCAGTGGTTCCTCTCTGGTTTCCTTTCATCGATGGGACAGCATCGACGGGAAAGGATCGGCGGGCAGAGCCCGCCGATAAGGGGCCGGCGCGATGGCTGCGCGCCGGCGTTGGGAGGATTATTTCGGTTGAGCCGGCTTCAGTTTGACCATCATCAGCCTGGAGTTGGCCCAGTTCGGCACCGGGTCGGTATAGGGGTCTTTGATGGTCGGATAACCGGTCCAATAGGTCGTGTCCATCGAGGTGAAGACGTTATAGGACATCAGCGGGATCGTCGGCATTTCGCGGGCGGCCAGCTTCAGATAATCCTTGCCGAGCTCGATGCCCTTGGGATCGTCGGCGCTGATGCCGCGAATGGTCTCGATGATCTTGTCGAGCTCCGGATTGCTCCAGCGCTGCCAGTTGCGCGGCGGCTGAACGTCACCCTTCTTGGCCACGAACTGCGAGTGCCAGCTGTCGAGGAAGAACGACAGGTCGGGATCGCCGCCCCAGGTCTCGACGCTCCAGGCAATCGCCACCTGGAAATCGCCGGGCTGGAGTGCCACCTGCCATAGGCTGGTCGTCGGCACGGCTTTGGCGTCGATGCCGAAGGCGGCCCATTGCTGCGCGATCAGCGTGCCTGCTCGGGTGAAGACGGAGCGCGAATCGCCCTCCACGGTCATCCGGATCCTGAACGGCTTGCCGTCCGGGGTCATCCATTTGCCGCCGGCCTTCTTGAAGCCTGCCTTCTCCAGCAGTTCGCCGGCAGCCTTCGGATCCGGCTTCCACCAGCCATAGCCGAAGGCCGTGCTGATTGCCTCAGGGTCGGTCGGGATCTGGTCCTTGAACTTCGGCTGCTTGCGCAGCAGATCGGCGATCTGCTGGCCGACGCTGGGGTCATAGGGCTTGATCTTCTGCTTGCCGGTGTCGACCTCGAAATCCTTCAGCCAATCCTGCATCGGCGCCTGATAGTCTTTCATGGCGATTGCCGTCGGCGGTACGCCGAGCGCCGAGAGCGTCGCAGCGCCGCGATAGCTCGCCATGTCGACGGCCTTGATGTCGATCAGCAGGGCCAGCGCCCAGCGCACATCAGGATTGTTGAAGGTCGGGTCCTGGGTGTTGAAAATCACCGCCGGAAGGGTCGGATCCGGATGGGCGAAGGGGAAGCCCGGGAACCAGGTCTCGATCGACTTGGATTTTTCCTTGAGGGTGAACATGCCCTCAGGGGTGTTGTCGTGGATGATATCGAGATTGTGCTCGAGCTGAGCGATGGTGCGTTTATCCGGCGGGCCGGGATCGGTGTAGGTCACATATTTCGGGGCAGGCTCGCCGAAGCGCGCAAGCGATGTTTTCTGCCAGTCCTCACGCTTTTCCCAGGTGTACCATTTGCCCTGGGGATCGTAAGCCTTGAGCTTGTAGGCGCCGAGCGAGACGGGGTTGGCGAAATCGTAGCGGATCGGATCGGCGACTTTCTCGAACACATGCTTGGGCATGATCCAGGCGCCGTTCCAGCGCACGGTGAACAGGGCATGGAAGCGCGAATTGGGCTTCTTCAGCTTGAACACCACCGTCTGGGGATCAGTCGCCTCGACGCTTGCCACCTGAACCGAGAAGGCAGCACTCCAGACCATGCCGGGATGATCCATCTGCGTCTTGACGGTATAGACCACGTCGTCGGCCGTGAACTCGACGCCGTCGCTCCAGAAGAGCCCCTTGCGCAGTTTCACGGTCATCTCGGTGAAGTCGGCATTATATTGCGGCTTGTCGGCGGCCAGGGAACTGTCCCAGGTCGAGCCGCCAAGCCCTTGTTCGGGGTCGATATACCAGAGCGTATCCATGGTCAGCTGCTGCAGGCCGGTGGAAACACCGCCGCCGCCATTGACCCAGATATTGAACCAGCCCGGATTCTTGATCGTCCCTTCCGGATTTTCGACGATGAGCGTCTCCTTGCGGGGCAAGGAGGTATAGTCATCGGCCTTGGCCGCCGCTGTCAGGCCGAGTGCGGCCAGCGCGACGCCAAATGCGAGCCTCTTCCACTGTTGCATGAACTCCTCCCTAGAAAGCGACGATACGGCGGCCGCAAAGGCACGCATGGGCACGTCGCGGTTGTCGGTTCGCGAAAGCATCAGGACTTGAAACACTCAAGGTCCAAGGCTCTAGCCAACCATCCCTCCAACCCGCCTGCCTCCTCGCAGTCGAGCCGAATTTCTTTAGCCGGGGGCCAATGGGCCTTACCCGGCGGCGGCTGTCAGACCGACAGCCGAATGACGTTGTAGGACAGCGGCTTCAGCGCCGCCCGCAACCTGCCGTCCTCGATCTTCGCAGTCTGGACATTGACCGGCGCGACCGTATCCTGCCGCGCAGCCGTGTTGACGGCTAGCAGATCGCTATGGGTCATCTCCACCTGCTCGATGACGCTGGCGGTCCCAAAACCTTCCAGGCGCACGTCGAAATCCAGTGCCGTCTGCGGATGACGGTTGACGGCAAAGAAGGTCAGCGTCTTGCCATCCTCGGAATGGACGGCGGAGACGTCGAGATAGGGGACGTCGTTCTCCTCGTCGCTGTCATAGGTCGGGCCATCGACGACCAGCTGCAGTGCCGATCCACGGCCATATCTTGAGGCGTAGTAGAAGGGGTAGTAGATCGTCTGGCGCCAGGCGGCCCCGCCGTCATCGGTCATGATCGGGGCAATAACGTTGACGAGCTGGGCGATGCAGGCGATGCGCACCCGGTCGGAACGGCGGATGAAGGTATTCAGGATGCCGCCGACCTGCAGCACGTCTTCGAAATTATAGACGTCTTCAAGCAGATGCGGCGCATCCGGCCATTCGTCGCGCGCCAGGATCTCCTTGTCCTGCTGGTTGGAATGATACCAGACGTTCCATTCGTCGAAGGAAATGCCGATCGTCTTCTTCGAGCGCTTCTTCGCCTTGATGTAGTCGATCACGCCGCCGATCGTGGTGATGTAGCGGTCGAGCTTGGTCGCCCGGGCGAGATAGTTGAGGGTATTCTTCTCGCGGTTGGCAAAATACATATGCAGCGAGATATGGTCGGCGCTGTCGTAGCACTGCTCGAGGACTTGAGCCTCCCAATCCGGATAGGTCTTCATATCGGAATTGGACGAGCCGCAGACCACCAGTTCGAGCGACTTGTCGAAGCCGCGCATGGCTTTCGCCGTCTCATCGGCCAACCGGCCATATTCATAGGCCGACTTGTGGCCGACCTGCCAGGGGCCATCCATCTCATTGCCGAGGCACCACAATTTGACATCGTGCGGATTGGCCCAGCCGTGCTTGCGGCGCAGATCGGAATAATAGGTGCCGCCCGGATGATTGCAATATTCGAGGAAATTGCGGGCGGCATCGAGGCCGCGCGAGCCGAGATTGACGGCGAGCATCGGCTTGGTGTTGGCCTTCTTGCACCAGTCGACGAATTCGTTGACGCCGATCTGATTGGCTTCACGGGTGCGCCAGGCAAGGTCGAGGCGAACCGGGCGCTCCGACCGCGGGCCGACGCCATCTTCCCAATTATAGGCCGAAACGAAGTTGCCGCCGGGGTAACGGCAGTAGGGCGTGTCGAGATCACGCACCAGATCGAGCACGTCGCGGCGGAAGCCGTCCTCGTCGGCTGTCGGATGTCCGGGCTCGTAGATGCCGCCGTATATCGCTCTGCCGAGATGCTCGAGAAATGAACTGTAGAGCCTGGCGTCAATGGTCGCGATGCGGAAATCGCGGTGGGCAACGACATTGGTTTTCAACGGATCCTCCCGTTTATGTATCAGAATTTTTGTTTTCTTGCCTCCAACTTGATATCAGGAATGTCGTTCTGTCAACCGACCGGTGTTTTTAATCATACTAATATAATTTCCTGAAAAACAATTCAATTACAATGCATTGTCTATATTTTATGGTCTGCTAATTTGAAAAAGAAATGAAATTTGAAATCACGATTTATGATATCGATTTTCAGACATGAAGCCGCATGATGATATCGCGGCCGTGATTTCCAAAGCTGCGGCCGAAAATATTGACGCCGCCGGTATGGCCGGCATTCTCAGCGATGCCGACGCGCAGGCGGATGGACGAGTGCTGGCCGAGCGCCAGGTCGCCGAGCGTGACATTCGATGCGGCGACACCGTCGATGAAGGTTCCCCGCGTCGAGATGCGCCAGGTCTTCATCATCCCATATTGCGAACCTTCGAGCTTCCACCAGGCCGGCGTGAAGGCGCCGCGCTTGTCGCCGTAGTCGCCGGGCGAGGTCCAGGTGCCGATCGCCATGCCGTTGACCCAGAGGGTGATATCGGAAGGCCAGTCCGCATTGGTGCCGGGCACTTCCGACGACAGCTCCATCGAAAATTCGATGGCGCGGATATCCTTGTTCAACACCTTGGCATTGTTGGGGAATTTATACTCGACATAGCCCCGGCCGAACCAGACGAGCCCGGCCTGCATGCGCTGCGGATCCAGGAAATAGTCGGGAACATCGAGAGGGCCGATGACGCTCTCGGTGGAGCAAAGGCCGCATGGCGCATGCACGTCGCAGCTGGTGTAGAGCCCGACAGGCATCTCGACTTCGATGATATTGTTGGCCCGTTGCGCGGCACTTTCCTCAAAGCTGATCAGGATTTCGCTATAGACCGCCGAGCAGATCTTCTGGTTTCCCTTGCGGGCCTTGGCCAGCCGCGACTCGACGAGCCCGGCTTCTTCCAAAATCTGGATACCGGTGGCGACGGTGGATTGCGGGAGAGAAAGCGCCTGGGCAATATCATTGATATTCGTCGGCCCTTTGGCGCAGAGCAGCTTCAGCATCTCAACCCGCGCCGGCGCCGAAAGAGCCCGTATCGCCGTATTATTCTCACCGGCGGCAATCGTCAAAAACGAACGTTCCATCATTCCCCCACTATTTCCGATGAAATGATGTATATCGGAAATTGTGATACATCAAGGGGAGCAGTGCCGAATGGTGTTGGTATCCGAGAACAGTCACGCGTCAAAGTCCGGCTGTGACGATCAAGAGCGCCAGACGTCACTGCGACGTGGGTCGAAGTCGCCTTTCTCAGGGGATGCAGGCTGTCGCTGGAGGAATGAGATTCGTTTTAACCGCAGCGCATGCTTTTCCAGCAGATGCCATGAAAGCCAGCCGAGCAACCACGCTGTCGGCAGGGAAAGCGCTAAGACCGCCCACCACGTGCTGTACCCGCCGAGGGCATGGTTCATCGTCTGCTCCACTGGCCAGCCATAGAGATAGGTCCCGTAGGAGGCGTCGCCCAAGCGTTCGAGAGTCGGCAGGCGTATCACCGGCGAGGTTGCGATGTAGATAAGCGGATAGGCGAACAACATGCGGCCGTAAAGATAGCCGGGCCAGAAGACGAGGCAGAGCATACCGAGCGCTACGAAGATCAATGCCAGGACTATATTGGGCTGCCGCTTTTCCATCACGAACCTCAGAAGCGAACCGCAGAAGAAGTAGGGAGCGATAAAAGTAAAATCCGTCAGGAACCGTATCTTTGGCCACGGATGATCGAAGAAAAGCTGCCAGGTCACGCCTACGGCGAGGGCAAGTGCCATCAGCGGGGCTCGCAGAAGCCCGATTACCATTAATCCGGCGACGATGAGGTAGCAGAAGATTTCCTGCCCGATCGTCCAAAGAGAGCCGTTGACCGAGGTGGCAAGCCAAGAGATGGCGGGGTCATAAAACTGCACATGCGGCAGGGTCATGCCAAAGTTCGGGTCGAGCAACGAATGCAGTGTCGTCTTCATATGAAGCGACTTGAGCAAGTAACCACTGACGCCCAACGGGCTGTACAAGGCGCCCAAGACATAGACGCTGAGCAGCGTACAGACGATAAATGCCGGGTATATTCTCAGCGCCCGCCTCCAGAGAAAACCACCCGCGCTGCCGAACTGCGCGCTCTGCGTGACGAGGAAGCCGCTGCTGATGAAAAACACATAGACGCCGAAGAGGCCAAGGATATTGCCCTCTCCGAGCAAACGCTCAAAGGGCTCGTTCGCCGAGGTCTTTTCCGAGATAAGGAAGGCATGCGAGAAGATTACCGTGGAGGCTGCCACGAGCCTGATCATATTGAAGTTCGGGTAAAATGCCTTCTTGATTTCGCGCTCGTGCATGGAGCCTCCCGCACTTTTGCAGTTTAACTATTCATTAAGATAAGTTTTGAATGTTGTCACGCGCCGTAGTGAAACGGGGTTGAGCCGAGATAATCTCCGATCCGCCAAAATGCGCCTCTCACAAACCCTTGTTGTTCTACGAATGATCTCTCCTGGCCTGACACGGCATATACAACGGGCACTGCATTATACTTGGCGGTTGGGTTCTGATGAGAATGCTTGGCTCGAGCTTTTCACAACGAGAGCAAAGCTTCGCTTATCAGCGGGAGCGGTTAGAAGAGATACCGGCAGCGCAGGATCCGGGCATGTGGGATACGAAACGAGTTGAAGAAATCAGATAATGCGATCTGGCGGCCGGATTGAACTAGCAAAGAGGCGGCCTGAGATTGTGGTAATCTTCAGCCTGTTCGGCGATTGCGTCAGTGCCCGCTCGCCTTCGGCTGCAAGTCGGCATCCGTCAGTGTCCCCAAGAAGGCAACGATATCGTCGATCTCCGGATCGGTGAGGGCAGGTGCATCGCCCGGCTTCCTGCCGAAAGGCCGGTCCTGGTTGAGATTGGCCCAGTAGGCTTGCGGCAGGTCGTCATACTTACGGATCGTGCCGTCTGAATTTTTCGGATACCAGCGGCCGGGATCGCTGTCGCGGCTCGCGTAGAAGGAGACGACGTCGCGCAGCGTGTGGAAATAGCCGTTGTGGAAGAAGCTCTTTTTCAGCGCGACATTGCGCAGCGTCGGCGTCCGGAACAGGCCGCAATATTCGCCGTGGCCGGCAAGGTCGGTCCGCTGCGGGCCGCAAAGGCCGAGATCGTGATAGTTGGGGTCGCTATTGGCCGGGATCGCCATGTTGCGGGGGGCGGCGAGGCCGAGGAAGCCGAAATCGGAAAATTGCGGCGGCTCGCCGTCATTGGCGGGTTCGCTCAGATGGCAGCTCGAACAGTTGCCCTTTTGCGGATCCTCGAACAGCTTGCGGCCGTGCAATTCCTGTGTCGTCAGCGTCGCCTTGCCGGCGAGAAAGGCGTCGTAGCGGCTGGAATAGGGATAAAAATCCGGGCCGCTCTGCTCGAAGGTGGCGAGCGCCTCGGCAGCGGCGCTGAAGGTGTCCTCGGGATTGTCGAAGACCGTCTTGCCGAACGCCGCCTTGATGTCGCCGGCATAGGCTGTCTTGCGCAGCTTGGCCGCGACCTCAGCCGCATCCTTGTTGCTCATCTCGAAGGGCGAGAGCAGCGGGATCTTCGCCTGCTCGGCGCCGTGATCGACCCGGCCATCCCAGGTCAGGCCGCCGGTCGGGCCGTTGTCGACGCTCTCGTCACCCTCGTCCTCGGAATCGTAATAGTGTTCGGTGAAGGACGGCACCGCCTGCAGATAACGCAACGTCGGAACGGCGCGCAGCCCCGGCTGGTTCATATGTTGCCCGCCCATCTCCACCGGCGTGGCCGATGCCGGGCCGAAGGCGTGACGGGGATCATGGCACGACGCGCAGGCCTGCAGCCCCGAGGCCGACAGCGAGGCGTCGAAGAACATTTTGCGGCCGAGCGCGCCGAGCGTTTCGGCCCGGGCGAAGGCCTCGGCGCGCGACATCGGGCCGGGATGCACGTCGAAAGCCACCGCCGCGCTGCTTTGCCGCAGGGGCAGAATGGCCAGACAGAGCGCTGTCGCAACGATACCGATCGCCAGACCGGAGCGCACGAGCCAGAACGTCTTTGTTGTCATGATAGGGATTCCAATAACTTAACGCGGAGTTCCTCCATGATCGAACCTCGCTGCAACAAATTGATGACGGGTCTTCTCCGGCAGCCCGACGTCACAAAGTTGATAGATGGCGGGAATAGCGTCAGCGTGCCCCCGAGCGTTTTCCGCTCCCTCTAGCCAACGCCCCCAGCCATGAGGTTACCCCCGTGAAAAGACCAAATTTCCTCAACTCAATCTGTCTCGCCGGATCGGCCCTGATGCCGTTTGCCATGGCGACGGCAGCCCATGCGGCGCCGGCCGGTTACGACAAGATCGACACTATCGTCGTCATCTATGCCGAAAACCGCAGCTTCGATAATCTCTATGGCAGCTTTCCCGGTGCCGACGGCCTCGCCAACGTCAATGCCGATCAGGCGCGCCAACTCGACCGCAACGGCCAGCCGCTTTCCGAACTGCCGCCCGCCTGGGGCGGCCTGACTGCCAAGGGCGTGACGCCGGCCGTGACAGAAGCGCAGTCGGCCCATCTTGCCAATGCCAGCTTCGCGATCGACGATCCCAAGGGCTTTGCGCAGACGTCGTCGGTCATCACCCGCGACCTCTGGCACCGCTTCTACCAGGAGCAGATGCAGATCGACGGCGGCAAGAACGACAAGTTCGTCGCCTGGGCCGATTCCGGCAGCCTGGTCATGGGCCATTATGACGGGTCCATCCTGCCGATGTGGCAGGTCGCGAAGAAATACGTCATTGCCGACAATTTCTTCCAGGGCGCCTTCGGCGGTTCGTTCCTCAATCATTTCGCGCTGGTCTGCGCCTGCGCGCCCTATTATCCGGATGCCGACAAGAGCCCGGCCAAGCCTGTGATCGCCAAGGTCGATGCCGACGGCACTTCGCTTGTGGTGGCCGACAACGCCCCGAAGTCGGCGCTGGACGGCGCCCCGAAATTCGTCTCCGACGGTGCGCTGACGCCCGATTTCTACGCCGTCAACACCATGCAGCCACCCTACCAGCCGAGCGCCAACCCGCCGGCCAAGGATGGCGACCAAGCCTATGCCGATCCGACGGCGGCAACGACGCTACCGCCGCAGCATGCGGTGACCATCGGCGACCTGATGTCGCTGAAAGGCATCAGCTGGGCGTGGTACGGCGGCGCCTGGCAGGCAGCCCTCGACGGCAAGAATGCCACGCCGGTGCCGAACTTCCAGTTCCACCACCAGCCCTTCAACTATTTCTCCAATTTCGCGCCCGGCACGCCGGCACGCGCCGAACATCTGAAAGACGGCGGCCTTGGCGGCGAGGCCTTCCTTGGAGATATCGACGACGGCAAACTGCCGGCGGTTTCCTTCTACAAGCCGCAGGGCAACCTCAACGAACATGGCGGTTATGCCGATGTCTCGAGCGGCGACCAGCATCTTGCCGATATCGTCTCTCACCTCGAGAAAAGCCCGCAATGGGGCCATATGCTCGTCGTCGTCACCTATGACGAGAATGGCGGCTTCTGGGATCACGTCGCGCCGCCGAAAGCCGACCGCTGGGGACCCGGCAACCGCATTCCGGCCTTCATCATCTCGCCCTTCGCCAAGGGCGGCACGGTGGATCACAGCCAGTACGACACGACGTCGATCCTCCGGCTGATCACGGCGCGCTACGATTTGCCGGTGCTGCCCGGCATCGTCACCCGCGACCAGGCGCTCGGTGATAACGGCCGGCCGCCGATGGGTGATCTCACAGCCGCGCTCGACCTGACGCATTGATCTGTCGCGAGCGGCCCCGGCTTCCACCGGGACCGCTCCCTCTGCATGTTTGCTGTTACCGGCGCAGCAGCGGCCGCAAGGCGGCCTGCGTTTCCTTCAGCAGCGGTAGGTACCGCTCCTTCATCTCCGCGGCCGGGACGAGCGCGGCCGGCGCGCCGATATTGATCGCCGCAACCGTTGCGCCGCTGTCGTTGTCGATCGGCACGGCAATCGAGCAGAGGCCGATCTCCAGTTCCTGGTCGATGATGGCGTAACCCTCTGTCCGCACTCGGCGGAACTCGGCGATCAGCTCGTCCGGATCGGTCCTGGTATTCACCGTGTTCTGCTTTAACTCGCTGCGGGCTAGGATGGCACGCGCCTCGTTTTCGCTAAGGGCGGCCAGCAGCACGCGGCCCATCGAGGCACAGTAGGCGGGCAGGCGGCTGCCGGGAGTGAGATTGATTGACATGACACGGCGCTGCGCGGCGCGGGCGATATAGACGATGTCGGTGCCGTCGAGCACCGAGGCCGAGGCGCTCTGGCCGGCCCTTTCCGAAAGATGATCGAGATGCGGCTGTAAGAGCGCCGGCAGCGGCGTCGCCGCGAGATAGGCATGGCCAAGCCGCAGGATCTTCGGCGTCAGGGTGAAGAACTTGCCGTCATAATCTGCATAACCGAGCTCGGCCAGCGTCAGCAGCGAACGGCGCACGGTGGCGCGGTCGAGCTCCGTCAGCTTGGCGGCCTCGGCGATCGACAGCCGCTGGCGCGTTTCGCCGAAGGCCTCGATGACTTTCAGGCCGCGGGCAAAGCCGCTGACAAAATCCGTTTCGCGCATCGGGCGAGTTCTCCAATCGATCCATCCATTCTGTGCGATATACGAACAAAAGTCAAATAACGCACAAATTTCTTGCCGTCCGTCGCCTCGGGCTTTATGGCTGACGCTGGAGAACCTGATCTAGCCAAGGAGAAATCCCGCATGGACAAGACAGTCAGGAGCACGGCGGAGGCCGTCTCCGAGATCGGTGATGGCGCGACCGTCATGATTGGTGGTTTTGGTGGTTCGGGCGCGCCGATCGAGCTCATTCATGCCCTGATCGACAAGGGCGCCAAGGGCCTCACCGTGATCAACAACAATGCCGGCAACGGGCGCATCGGTATCGCTGCGATGATCGACGCAGGCATGGTCAGAAAGATGATCTGCTCTTTTCCGCGTTCGTCGGACCCACGCGCCTTCACCGACAGATATCTGGCCGGTCAAATCGAGCTCGAGCTGGTGCCGCAGGGAACGCTGGCCGAACGTATCCGCGCCGGCGGGGCCGGCATTCCGGCTTTTTATACGCCGACGGGCTATGGCACCGAACTTGCCGAGGGCAAGGTCATCGCCGAATTCGATGGCCGCCATTACGTGCAGGAGCGCTGGCTGAAGGCCGACTTCGCCATCGTCAAGGCTGAGATCGGCGATATCCAGGGCAATCTCACCTACAACAAGGCCGGCCGCAACTTCAATCCGCTGATGTGCATGGCGGCGGCGAAGACCATCGTCCAGGTCTCGTCGATCGTGCCGGCCGGCGGCATCGATCCCGAGCATGTGGTCACACCCGGCATCTTCGTCGACCGCGTCGTCGCTGTTATCAGTCCCCAGCAGGAAGAAGAACTCATTCGAGCTGGAGTGGCCTACGTATGACCGTCAACACCCGCCCCATCAACACTCGGGAAGACATCAAGCTTTCCAATGCGCAGATCGCCTGGCGCGCCGCCCAGGACATCGCCGACGGCGCCTATGTGAACCTCGGCATCGGCTTTCCCGAAATGGTCGCCCGCTATCAGCCGCCCGGCCGCCAGGCAATCTTTCATACGGAAAACGGCATCCTGAATTTCGGCGAGCCGCCGGCCGAAGGTGAGGAGGATTGGGACCTGATCAACGCCGGCAAGAAGGCAGTGACGCTGAAGCCGGGGGCGGCCTTCTTCCATCATGCCGACAGCTTTGCCATGGTGCGCGGCGGCCATCTCGATGTCGCCATCCTCGGCGCCTACCAGGTCGCCCAGAGCGGCGATCTCGCCAACTGGCGGGTGGGCAGCAAAGGCGTGCCGGCCGTCGGCGGCGCCATGGACCTCGTGCACGGCGCCAAGCAAGTCTGCGTCATCACCGAGCACGTCACCAAAACAGGCGAGCCGAAACTGGTGGAGAAATGCACCTTCCCGCTGACCGGTGTGGCCTGCATCACCCGCGTCTATACCAGCCATGCCGTCATCGACATCGTCGACGGACACTTCGTCCTGCGTGAGAAGCTGCCTGCGATATCGCCGGAGGAATTGCAGGCGATGACCGGCGCGCCGCTCCATCTCGACGGGCCGGTTGCCGATCTCGTCGTCCCGGAACTCTGAGGAAAAGCCATGACCGAAGCCTTTATCTGCGACTATATCAGGACGCCGATCGGCCGCTTCGCCGGGTCGCTCTCCCAGGTGCGCGCCGACGATCTCGGCGCCATCCCGCTGAAGGCGCTGATGGAACGCAACACCGCCGTCGATTGGGAAACCGTCGACGATGTGATCTTCGGCTGCGCCAACCAGGCGGGCGAAGACAACCGCAATGTCGCGCGCATGTCGGCCCTCTTGGCCGGCCTGCCGATCGCTGTCCCGGGCACGACGATCAATCGGCTCTGCGGCTCCGGCATGGATGCGGTAATCACGGCGGCGCGCGCCATCCGCGCCGGCGAGGCCGAGCTGATGATTGCAGGCGGCGTCGAGAGCATGTCGCGCGCGCCCTTCGTCATGCCGAAGGCCGAGACGGCTTTTTCGCGGGCGGCCGAAATCCACGACACCACCATCGGCTGGCGCTTCGTCAACCCGCTGATGAAGAAGCAATATGGCGTCGATTCGATGCCGGAGACCGGCGAGAACGTCGCCGAAGATTACAAGGTCAGCCGCGAAGACCAGGATGCCTTTGCGGTGCGCAGCCAGGCAAAGGCGGCGGCCGCGCAGGCAAGCGGCCGCCTGGCGAAGGAGATTACTGCGGTGACCATCCCGCAGCGCAAGGGCGATCCCGTCATCGTCGACAAGGACGAGCATCCGCGGGCGACGACGATCGAGACGCTGGCGAAACTTGCCACCCCTTTCAAGAAGGAAGGCGGCACGGTGACGGCAGGCAATGCCTCCGGCGTCAATGATGGGGCGGCGGCGCTGATCGTCGCTTCCGAAGCGGCGGCGCAAAAATATGGTCTGACGCCGATTGCCCGCATCCTCGGCGGCGCGGCTGCTGCGGTTCCGCCACGGGTGATGGGTGTCGGCCCGATCCCGGCCTCGCGCAAGCTGATGGCCCGGCTTGGCATGACCCAGGAACAGTTCGACGTCATTGAACTCAACGAGGCCTTCGCCAGCCAGGGACTGGCGGTGCTGCGGGCACTCGGCATTGCCGATGACGATCAGCGGGTGAACCGCAATGGCGGCGCGATCGCGCTCGGCCATCCGCTCGGGATGTCGGGCGCTCGCATCACCGGCACGGCGGCGCTGGAGCTTCTGGAGACCGGCGGACAATATTCGCTGTCGACGATGTGCATCGGCGTCGGGCAGGGGATTGCAATCGCGCTCGAAAGGGTTTGAGGCCGGTCGAAGAGGGCTTGCAGCGGTTCGCCGGCAGCCCTCGGCCAGTTGCGCGGCATATCAGCCTTCTGTAAAAATCGGGCATGCTGATCCGACCCGCAGACAACCACGATCGAGGCGCCATCTGGAGGATCATTTCTCCGACGATCCGCGCCGGCGAAACCTATGCGCTCGACCGCGATCTCCCCGAAGTCGATGCGCTCGCCTACTGGATGGGGCCGGACCGCGAGACCTTCGTCGCCGAGGAGGACGGGGTCATCCTCGGCACCTATTACATCAAGGCCAATCAGGCCGGCGGCGGCCGCCATGTCTGCAATTGCGGCTACATGACCGATGCAGCCGCCAGCGGCCGCGGCGTCGCGCGCTTGATGCATCAACATTCCCTTGAGCACGCGCGCGCCAGAGGCTTTCGCGCCATGCAGTTCAATTTCGTCGTCAGCAGCAACCGCCGCGCCGTCCAGCTGTGGCAATCCCTCGGCTTCGAAATCGTCGGCCGCCTTCCCGGCGTCTTCCTTCATCCGACCGAGGGTTATGTCGACGCATTGGTGATGTTTCGGACTCTGTAGAACCGTAACGGCGAAAAAGATCTGAGTGCGCTGTCGAAATCGCAGCGGTTCAAACGTCTTTAGATCGCAGACGCGAAGTGCGGTAGGCTTGCCGTATGCGTCGCGATCACTCTGTCGGCATGGAGGTTATGAAGCCATGGGTGTTTCCTATCGTTGGGTCATCGTCGCCTTAGGCGCATTGATGTCGTGCGTGGCCATCGGCGCGATGTTCTCGCTGGCGATTTTCCAGGAACCGATCGCCACCGCCACCGGCTGGTCGCATGTCGGGATCGCCAGCGCGATGACACTGAATTTCATCGTCATGGGTTTTGGCGGTTTCCTCTGGGGCGCGGCCAGCGACCGCTTCGGCCCGCGCATCGTCGTGATGATCGGCGCAGTGCTGCTCGGCCTGGCGCTTGTGCTGGCCAGCCGCGCCGAGACGTTGCTGCAGTTCCAGCTGACCTACGGCATCCTCGTCGGATTGGCCGCCAGCACCTTCTTCGCCCCGATGATCGCGGCGACCATCGGCTGGTTTGATGAGAATCGTGGCCTTGCGGTGTCGCTCGTTTCCGCCGGCATGGGCGTCGCGCCGATGACCATCTCGCCTTTCGCGCGCTGGCTGATCTCGGCCTATGAGTGGCGGCCGGCCATGTTGATCATCGGCATTGCTGCCTGGGCGCTGCTCGTGCCGGCCGCCCTGCTGGTCAAGCGCCCACCGGCCGAGACCACTGAAGCCGGCGCCGCGTTCGCAGTCGACGGCGCCCAGCCACGGCTGTCGAAAGTCTTCCGGTCGCCGCAATTCATCGTCCTCGGCCTGACCTTCTTTGCCTGCTGTGCGGCGCATTCCGGGCCGATCTTCCACATGGTGAATTATGCGACGATCTGCGGCGTCGCCCCGATGGCGGCCGTCAGCATCTATAGCGTCGAGGGCCTGGCGGGCCTCGGCGGCCGGCTGCTCTATGGCAGCCTTGCCGACCGGATCGGGGTGAAGCCGGTGCTGGTCGCGGGCCTGCTGGTGCAGGCGGCAGCCCTCGCAACCTATCTCTTCGTCAGCGAGTTGACCCAATTCTATGCGCTCGCCATCGTCTTCGGCAGCGCCTATGGCGGTGTAATGCCGCTCTATGCGGTGCTGGCGCGGGAATACTTCGGGCCGCGCATCCTCGGCACCGTCCTCGGCGCGGCGACGATGCTCTCCAGCCTCGGCATGGCCTTCGGCCCCCTTATCGGCGGCTGGATATTCGACACGTTCGCCAATTATTCCTGGCTGTTCATCGGCTCGGCGATGGTTGGGCTGGGGGCTGCGGCAATCGCGCTGGCATTCCCGCCACTCGCCCGCCAAAAACCGCAGCCGGCTTTCGGTGTGCCTTCGTGACGAGAAATCCGGCAGCCGTCGGCAACGACGGCTGCCGGAAAGACCATTCTGCCCGCCTACGTGCGATACAAATCTCCCGTTTTCGTGCATTGCCCTTCGCCGATTTCGGCTGATAGACTTCCCCAATCTGTTTCATCACCTATGTCCTTGGTTTTTTGGGAGGCTGTCTTAGCCATGGTAGAACTTGCGCAATCGCTCGCATCGATCAAGCTGCCGGATCTCTCCGGCAAGGCCGTGCTGATCACCGGCGCCTCGACCGGCATCGGGGCGGCGCTCGCCCGCGCTTTTGCAGCGCAGGGCGCCAAGGTTGGCATCCACTACAATGCCAGCCGCGAGCCCGCGGAGGCGCTTGCCGAGGAGATCCGCGCTGCCGGCGGCACCGTGCATCTGATCCAGGGCGACGTGTCGCGGGAAGGCGAGACCGAACGTGTCGTCGAGGAGACGGCAAAAACCTTCGGCCATCTCGACGGGCTCATCAACAATGCCGGCGGCATGCTGGGGCGCAAGCCGACCTCGGAATATACCGACGCGCATTATGCCGCGGTGATGGACCTCAACGCGCGCTCGGTGCTGGCGGCGACGCGGGCAGCCCACCCATGGCTGAAAAAGCAGGGTGGCTTCATCATCAACACCACCTCGATCGCCGCCCGCAATGGCGGCGGCAACGGGGCGATTCTCTATGCGGCATCGAAGGGCTTCGTCTCGACGATCACCCGCGGCCACGCCAAGGAATTCGTCGCCGACAGGATCCGCGTCAATGCCGTGGCGCCGGGCGTGATCGCCACGCCGTTCCACGAGCGTTATACCAATGACGAGCAGATGGAACTGCAGCGCAAGTCGATCCCGATGGGTTTCGTCGGCACATCGGAGGATTGCGTCGGCGCCTATCTCTTCCTCGCCTCGCCGACGCTGTCGGGCTACATCACCGGCCAGATCATCGAGGTGAATGGTGGCCAGTTGATGCCATAAGCGCACCCTCCGGCCGGCAACACCGTTGCCTTTTCCCATTCATGAGGGAACTTTAGAACCGCCATTACGTTTCCCGCTTGGTCTTTTCATTGAGCGGGGCATCATGAGCTTTTCATTTTCGGAACTCGACTTCCTCAAGCCGGAGCTGGGGGCAGAGTATACGGGTTCCGGTACCCATTTCGCCGTTTTCTCGGCTCATGCGGAACAGATAGAGCTCTGCCTCTTCTCCCCCGATGGAAAAAATGAAATCGCCCGGATGCCGCTACCGAAACGCGAGGGCGACATCTGGTCCGGGTATGTCGCCGGCGTCGGGCCGGGCACCGTCTACGGCTATCGCGCCCATGGCCCCTATGACCCCAACGCCGGCCATCGTTTCAATGCCAACAAGCTTCTGCTCGACCCCTATGCCAAGCAGGTAACGGGCGACTTGCAATGGGACGACGCGCTGTTCGGCTATCAGATCGGCGAGGACGACCTTTCCTTCGACGATCGCGACAGCGCGCCCTTCACGGTCAAGGGCGTGGTGCAGGATCCGGACTTCGATTGGGCGGGTGAAGAGGCGATCCGCAGGCCCTGGCCCGACACCATCATCTATGAGGCGCATGTGCGCGGCCTGACGATGACGCATCCGAAAGTGCCGGACCGACTGCGCGGCACCTTTCTCGGCATGTGCAGCGATCCGATCATCGACCATCTCGTCAAGCTCGGCATCTCGGCGATCGAGCTGCTGCCGATCCAGTATTTCCTCGACGATCGTTATCTCCTGGAAAACAACCTGCGCAATTATTGGGGCTACCAGACGCTCGGCTTCTTCGCGCCGCAATCGCGCTACATGTCCGGCGACAAAATCACCGAGATCAAGACCATGGTGCGGAAGTTCCATGCCGCCGGCATCGAGGTCATCATGGATGTGGTCTACAACCACACCGCCGAGGGCAGCGAAAAAGGGCCGACGCTGTCCTTCCGCGGGCTCGACAATGCCAGCTACTACATTCTCTCGCCCGACGATCCCCGCCATACTTTCGATACGACTGGCACCGGCAATACGCTGAATGTCGCCCATCCGATGGTGATGCGCATGGTGCTCGACAGCCTGCGCTACTGGGTGGGCGTCATGCATATCGACGGCTTCCGCTTCGATCTCGCCAGCACGCTCGGACGGCAGGACCTGGAATTCGACCGCCAGGGTGGCTTCTTCGGCGCGATCCGGCAGGATCCGATTCTCTCAGGCGTCAAGCTGATCGCCGAACCCTGGGATATCGGCGAGGGCGGCTACCAGGTCGGGGGCTTCCCGCATCCCTTCCGTGAGTGGAACGACAAGTTTCGCGACGACGTGCGCCGTTTCTGGAAGGGCGATGGTGGCATGGTGTCGGAGGTGGCGGCGCGCGTCACCGGCTCGGCGCCGCAGTTCAATCATTCCGATCGGGGCGCCACCTCTTCGATCAATCTCCTGTCGGCCCATGACGGCTTCACGCTGACGGATACTGTGTCCTTCGACGACAAGCACAATGAGGCGAATGGCGAGGACAACCGCGACGGCCATTCGGACAATCATTCCGACAATATGGGCGCCGAAGGCGCAACCGACAATGCCGAAATCAATGCCGCGCGGGCGCGGCGCCGGCGCAACATGATTGCGACGCTGATGCTCTCCCAAGGCGTGCCGATGATTCTCGCCGGCGACGAGCTCGGCAATAGCCAGGGCGGCAACAACAATGCCTATTGCCAGGACAATGAAATCGGCTGGACGGGCTGGGATGGGCTCGACGATCCCTTCCTCGATTTTTGCCGGCAGGCCGTCGCCTTCCGCAAGGCGCATCCGGTCCTGCGGCAGGAGCGGTTCCTGACCGGCGAGACCAGCGAGGACGGGCGCATCGAGATCGCATGGTACAAGCCGGACGGCAACTTCATGGATGACGACGCCTGGAACGACGACGGGTTGCAAGTGCTCGGCGTCTATCTCTCAAGGAGCGCACTTGCACCGGAAACCGAGGTGATGGACGACCTTTTCCTAGTCTTCAATGCCGGCGGCGATTGCGAAATATACCTGCCCGAGGTGAACGGGCTGGAACACTGGTCGCGGATCCTCGACACCGGGACAGAGACCAACGCCTTCGAGGTGCACGAGCAAGACAATCCGGTCATCGTCTATGCCCAGAGCGTCGCCGTCTTTGCGCCGACAGGCCAGACCCAACCGCCGGAGGGGGCGACCAAGGCCCAGCGCCGCCGCTGGTTCCAGTTCGGTCGCAGGAGCAAGTAGCAGGTCGCAGAGAAGATGAATGCCGAAGCCATCACCGAACTTGGTCTCGTCTATGTCAGCGATACCGAACCAGGCATCCGCAGACGAAGGAAGGGCAAGGGCTTCAGCTATGTGATGCCCGACGGCACGACGCTTGCCGATGAATTGCAGCGGGCGCGCATCGGCGCGCTTGGTCTGCCGCCGGCCTATGAGAATGTCTGGATCTGCCTCTACGAAAACGGCCATCTGCAGGCGACGGGCATTGATGCGCGCGGGCGCAAGCAATATCGCTATCACAAGGAATGGCAGTCTTTCCGCAGTGCCGGGAAATTCCATCAGCTGATCGAGTTCGGCCGGGCGCTGCCGAAGATACGCCGCACTGTGCTGCGCCATCTCGACACCGGCACCGAGGATGTCAACGGCGTGCTGGCGGCCCTGACGACGCTGCTCGACGAGGCGCACTTGCGCGTCGGCAACCAGGCCTATGTCAGGGAAAACGGCACCTATGGCGCAACGACGCTGCTCAAGCGGCACTTGAAGATCGTCGACGGGCAGATCGAGCTGAAATTCCGCGCCAAGGGCGGCAAGCGCGTCCAGCGCAGTCTCAAACATCCCAGGCTGCAGAAGATCCTGGAGGAGATCGCGGACCTGCCCGGCCGCCAGCTTTTCGTCTGGAAGGATGAAAACGCTGCGCTGAAGCCGATCGATTCCGGCCGGCTGAACGCCTATCTGGCCGAGATATCGGGAATCCCGATTTCCGCGAAGACCTTCCGCACCTGGGCAGGGTCGCTGGCGGCCTTCGGAGCGGCGCGCGAGGCGATTGTCTGTGGTTCCAGGCCGACGGTAAAGCAGATGTCGGAGGCCTCGGCAGAGGCACTGCACAACACGCCGGCGATCTCGCGCTCGAGCTATATCCATCCGGCGATCATCGCGCTCGCCGGCAATGATCATCCGCTGATCGAGAGCAGCAACGCGCCGCTGCGGGGCTTGCGGGCCGAGGAAAACAGGCTACTTGATTTTCTCACACGCGAGATCGAGGAATGAGCCCCAGAAATTCGCCGGCATCGGACGTAGTCCTGACCCATCCCGACCGGCTCTATTGGCCGGACGAGGGTGTGACCAAGCAGGCGCTCGCGGACTATTATGCGGCGGTCTGGCCATTCATGGCGCCTTATCTCGTCAATCGGCCCCTGGCGCTGCTGCGTTTGCCGGACGGAATAAAGGGCCACCAGCGGTTTTTCCAGAAACATGCCTGGAAGGGCATGAATCCACATATCGAGGAGATCGCCGATCCGCAGGATATGGACGGTGAAAAGCTGCTGCGCATCGTCGATTTCAACGGCCTGGTGGCGCTGGTGCAATCGGCCGTGCTCGAAATTCACCCCTGGGGCGTAACGACCGATCATTGGGAAAGGCCGGATATGATCACCATGGACCTCGATCCCGGCGAGGATATCGCCTGGAGCGCGGTGATTTCGGCAGCGCTTGACGTGAAGGCACGGCTGGAGGCCCATGGTTTGGCTGCCTTCGTCAAGACATCAGGAGGCAAGGGGCTGCATGTTGTGTCGCCGCTCGCGGCGAAGGCCGGCTGGGCCGAGGTGAAGGATTTTGCCCATTCACTTGCAGAAAGCATGTCGGCTGACGCGCCGGAAAAATATCTGTCGACCGCGACGAAGGCCAAACGCAGCGGGCACATCTATATCGATTATCTCCGCAACGGCCGCGGCAGCACGGCGGTCGCGGCCTATTCGACGCGGGCACGACTGGGGGCTCCGGTTTCGATGCCGCTCGATTGGTCTGATTTGAACGAAGTCAGCGGCCCGGCCGCCTTCACGCTTGCCAACGTGCCGCAGCAATTGAAGACCCGGCCGAAGGACCCATGGGGCGATTTCTTCGATGCGGCCATGCCGCTGGAATGAACCGCTCTTCACTCACCCCGCGCTGTCGAGCTCGGGATAATGCCGGAAAATCCCGTCCTCGTTGAAGGCCAAGCGGCGAGGCGAAGCGAGATAGCGGGCGATGTTCGGACGCTTTTCCACTCGATCATGCAGGGCGAGCAGTGCCGGGTATTCCGCCTTGCGCTTCGCCATGGCTTTCGGAAACGCATAGGTCAAGCCCTCGATTATCTGGAAGAGCGAGAGGTCGACATAGGTGAGCGCATTTCCCACAATATGGTCGAGGCCGTCAGGGTTCTGCCGCAGAACACGCTCGAAATAACCAAGGAATTTCGGAATGCGATCGCGGATGAAGGCGGCGGAGCGGGCTTTCGCCTCTTGCTTCTGATCCTCGTAGTAAAGCGACGTGTCGATCGGGTGATGCGTATCATGCACCTCGGCGACGAAATCGGTGATGGTGAGCTGCAACCCGTTGGCGACATGGCGAAGGCCTTCGTCCTCAGGCGCAAGGCCGAGTTTCGGGCCGAGGTAAAACAGGATGTTGGCGACATGCGGGATAATCAGGTCGCCGTCCTTCAGGAAAGGCGGGGCGAAGGGAATATGCGGTTCGCTTTCGCTATCCATGAGGGCGAACATGGCGTCCGTCCCCCGCGTAGGCTCGCGGGTGACGTCGGCATAGTCGGCGCCGGCTTCCTCAAGCGCCAGCCGGACGAATTCGCCGCGGCCTTGCAGGCCGTCCCAATAATAAAGCTCGTATGCCATGGTGCTCATTTCTTCGGTTGACGATCGAAGTCTTTTCGCAGTTCGTCCTTGGCTTTTTCAAGGGTGCCGCGCCGCTTTTTCGTCAGCTGGTCGCCGGCGCGGTTGATGTAGAAGGTCAGCATCGACATGGCCGCCCGGAACGGGCTCGACTTCCGCCGATGGCTCTCCTCGGCCGAGTGCTTGACGGAGCGGGCGATCTTCTTCGGATCGTCCGATTTGAACACGCCTTCCTTCAGTCCATGGCATCGCTGTGTTCAGTGACATCTCGCGACCATTTTTTCTTCGACTTGGCCATGTCTAAAAATCCTTTGTCGGATGCGGCCGGCGGCAGATCACCGCCAGTCGCACCTTTTGTTAGTGGTGGCTGTGGTGTTCATGACGCTTGCGCGTCGCGGCCGCCTTCTTCGCCGAAGCTGACCGTTCCTCCTTCGAACGCGCGGCGGATGCAGCGCCGCCGATGTGACCACCCTTTTCGGCGGAGCCGTGCGTATCCGTCTTGCCGCGGCCGGAACCGGATTTATTGCCGCCGCCGCTTTCCTTGTTGACCGTCGCCCAGGCACGCCGCTCAGCCTCTTTCTCGGAGACGCCGCGATCCTCATAGCCCTCCTCGATGTGCTCGGCCTTGCGCTTCTGCTTGTCTGTATAGTCGGATTTGTCACCTCTCGGCATCGTCGCCTCCAATGGTGTGCAAAGGGATCAAACTGGTGCTGAGGCCAAAAGTTCCGGCGGTAGGGTCGCTCGGATATCGGAACGAAAGCCGCGTTCGCTCCATTCCAGATGGGAAAACCGCCCGCAAACAGGAGCCGAGAACATGGAAAACCACATCGTCAAAGCCGATGGAAACGGCGCGATCGACGTCAACGGCCAAGTGTCACCGGTTACCTATACCGTCAGCCTCAAGGAGCACTCCTACGAGGTCGACATCCGCCTGATGGCGCCGCGTGACTGGTTGCTGCAAAGAGGTTTCGAGCGGGATGCCGTTCTGGTCAGCCAGAGCGGCGCGCGTATTCCCGTCTATCACGATGGTGCCAACCATCACGACAGCGGCCGCCTTGATCCCGCCGACACGATCTCGATCGAACTGACGGCGCGCGACGACAGCTGCACCAGTGAGGTGGATCTGATGCGCAAATATCCCGAATTCGACGGCGCCGCTCTTGCGTAAAACGAGCTGGGAGGATGCCTGCGACCTGTTATTTTCGATAGAGCTTTTGCGATGCAGCGAAGGCACGGCCAATGTCGAAGGAGCGCGGCTGCACCGGTGCGCGGGGATCGCGGAAAATCAGCCCGACGAGATTGTCGACGACAAGGATGAAGCCGAGCGCGAGACCGAGGTAGAGCAGTGCGGCGATGATGAGGAGCGACATCTCCATCCCTCTAGACGAGCGCGGTCGAAGAGCGGCCGCTGGCTGCGACGAGCGGGACGGAGAGGATATCGGACTGGCCGTCGTTCATGGCAACTTCCCCGGTTTCGCCATAAACAACCGGTGTATCTGGTTCCCGGTTAACGGGCGAGGGCTCAACTTTTTTGGGAAGCTTCAAAACTTGCAGCGTCATCCGGCCTCTGTTCACCCCGCGTGGAAGCCCACCTTTCAAATTCCATATAGCGCAACTAATTCAATCTTATGACGAAAACCATCAAAGGGCGCCGCGACGACGCCCTTTTTTAATCCAAGTGCTCGGTATTCAGGTTCAGAGCGCCGTTTTGCGGCTCGCGGTCCGTTTCGGCGCCGGTGTCACGACGCCGTTGGTCTTGCTGCCGGCGACGCTGCGCTTCGCCTTGGGCTTGACTTCCTTCCCATCGGAAGAGGCAGCAGAGCCTTCGAGCGCTTCGCGCTCGTGTCGTGCCTGTTCCCAATGGATGGATTCTCGCCCGGTCGGATAGCCCTCTTCTTCCCAGAGGGCATATGCACGCTTTTTGATCCACTCGTCTCGAGTTTCTGCCATCGCTGATCTCCAGTCACATGATGCGGTCGTTCGAACGCGATACTGCCTGGATGGTTCCAGATGAACGGAGCTGTTTCAAGCGAAATCGCCCCCACAACCGGAAATATTTCGCAATGCAGCATAATAGGGTTGAGAAGAGGCGCTCAGCGCGCCCCAAACTCCGCCGCCTTGTGCAGATCTGACACGAACTCCAGCCGCAGCCTGTGCCGTTCTGCCTCGTCGCGGATGCGCAAGAGATAGGAGGGGTGGATGGTGACCAGCACAGGCGAATGGTTTGCCGGCTGCAGAATATGGCCGCGCGCCGGCGTCAGCTTCACCTTCGGCCCGAGCAGCGCATAAACCGCGCTTGCGCCGAGCGCCACGACGAGTTTCGGTTGCAGGATGTTGAGCTCGGCGCCGAGCCACCAGGCGCAACGCCGGATCTCGCCGGCATTGGGTTTTGCATGCAGCCGCCGTTTGCCCCGCGGCGTGAACTTGAAGTGCTTGACGGCATTGGTGACATAGCAGCGCTGGCGGTCGAGACCCGCCTCTTCCAGACAGTGATCGAGCAACTGGCCGGCGGGACCGACAAAGGGCTTTCCGGTCAGATCCTCCCGATCGCCCGGCTGTTCGCCGACGAGGACGATCTCGGCTTTCCCCGGCCCTTCGCCGAAGACGATCTGCGTGGCGTTCCTGTAGAGATCACAGCGGGTGCAGCCTTCGGCCTGATGCCGCAGTTCGGCAATGCTGTCGGCATCGGCGACATCGAGCTGCAGGGCAGGACCGACGGTTGCGGCTATGTTCATGATGGCGATCCTCATCTCCTTGGGATCAATCGATCTGTGCCGGGATGGTTCCTGCCCTCGCGATTGATCTCGCCAGCCTGGAAAATGATCACCGCGAAAAATTTCGCGTCATGGGAGAGAGCCGGCGCGATTGAACGCTGCCGTTTCGCGGCTATATTGGCCAGCGATGTTCTATCTCCTGTCGACCTACTGGCCGCATATCCTCTTTGTTGTTTCGATCGCCATGGGGGCCGCGGCGGCGATCCATGCTGCCATGACCAAGGAGGAGGTGCGTGCGGCGATCGGCTGGGTCGGCGTCATCATCCTGTCGCCGATCATCGGTGCGGTGCTCTATGCGATTGCCGGCATCAACCGTATCCGCCGCAAATCGCTGAGCATCCGCCGCGACGCGCTGCTGCTTGCGGCCGAAATCGACGAGTTGGAGACGTTCGATGCCGAGGCCGAGACGGTGATCAGCCAGTTCGGCCGCCGCTTTGCGGCGCTGCAGACGCTCGGTGACCGGGTGACGCGCAATCCGCTGACCTCAGGCAATACGATCGACGTGCTGGAGACCGGCGACGAGGCCTATGCGGCGATGAAATCGATCATCGACGAGGCGGCGCGCAGCATCCTGCTTGAAACCTATATTTTCGACCGCGACGTCATCGGCCTTCGCATCGCCGATGCGCTGATTGCGGCGGTAAAGCGCGGCGTCGAGGTCCGGGTGCTGATCGATGCGGTCGGAGCGCGTTATTCGGTGCCGAGCATTCTCGGCCATCTCCGGGAGGGCGGCGTCACCGTCGCCGTCTTCAACGGCAACGTCATCATGGGCTTGCGGCTGCCCTATGCCAATCTGCGCACCCACCGCAAGATCCTGATCGGAGACGGGAAGATCGCGCTGACAGGCGGAATGAACATCCGCGCGGGTTTCAGCGAGGAGGCGACGGGTGAGAGTTTTGCTCACGACACGCATTTCAGCGTCACCGGCCCAGTGGTTGCCGACCTTTTCGATCTTGCCGCCGAAGACTGGCGCTTTTCCACGCAGGAGCTGTTGAACGGCGAGGCCTGGCGCATCGAACCGCCGCAGCGCAGCCCCGGCGATCCGATCCTGATGCGCGTCGTCGCCTCCGGGCCGGATCGCAGCGTCGAGACCAACCACAAGATGCTGATGGGCGCCTTTTCCGTGGCGCGCCAATCGATCCGCATCATGTCGCCCTATTTCCTGCCGGACCGCGAACTGATCAGCGCCCTGGTGACGGCTGCGCGGCGCGGCGTCGAAGTCGATATCGTCGTTCCCTCAGTCAACAACCTGGTGCTGGTCGACCGGGCGATGACGGCGCAATTCGATCAGATCCTCAAGAATTACTGCCGCATCTGGCGCTCGACCGGCAACTTCAGCCATTCGAAGCTGCTGACGATCGACGGCACCTGGGCCTATGTCGGCTCTTCCAATCTCGATCCGCGTTCGCTGAGGCTGAATTTCGAGGTCGATCTCGAAGTGCTGAACGAGGGTTTTGCCGGCGAGATCGACGAGCATATCGAGGAAACCCTGAAATCGGCAACGCTGGTGACGCTGGACGGTTTGCGGGCGCGACCCTTCCCGGTGCGGTTGCTCGAGAAGGTGCTATGGCTGGGCTCACCCTATCTCTGAAGGATTATTTGTGATCGGACATGGCAAGTTCCCGTTGCCCTCCTATACTGCGGAGAGAAGCCCTTTTTGATCAACGGAATGACTGCGCCTTCCGATGCACGCCAGAAAAGTCAATCTTCCCGCCAGCATTCTCGCTTCGATCAGGAGCAGGAAAAAGCGGCTCGACCCGGCCTATACGGAGACAAGACCGCGCAGCGCCGGAACGCTGATCGCCTCCTATAACGTGCACAAGTGCATCGGCACCGACCGTCGCTTCGATCCGGAGCGTACCAGCCGGGTGATTCATGAAATCGGTGCCGACGTCATCGCCCTGCAGGAGGCCGATACGCGCTTCGGCGAGCGCACCGGCATTCTCGATCTCGGCCGGCTGGAACGGGAAACCGGGCTGATCCCGGTGCCGATTGCGGGCATGGCCAAGGCGCATGGCTGGCACGGCAATGTCGTGCTCTTCAAGAAGGGGCTGGTGCATGACGTGCACCAGGTCAAGCTGCCGGGGCTGGAGCCGCGCGGCGCGCTGGTCGCCGAAATCGAGCTCGAAGAGGGCGGGGTGCTGCGCATCATCGCCGCGCATTTCGGCCTGCTGCGCCATAACAGAGCCCAGCAGGCCCGAATGCTGGTCGACCTCATCAACGACAGGCAGGAGATGCCGACCATCCTGCTCGGCGACCTCAACGAATGGCGGCTCGGCGACCGCTCGTCCCTCAACACCTTCCAATCCGCCTTCGGAGAACTGCCGCCTGCCGTCCCCAGCTTCCCCGCCGGCCTGCCGCTCCTCGCCCTCGACCGCATCATCGCCAACCGCAAGGGGATCATCTCGGAGGTGGAAGCGCATGACACGCCGCTGGCGCGTATTGCCTCGGATCATCTGCCGATCAAGGCGCTGATCGATCTGGGGCCGGCAGCCGGCGGCTAAGTGCGAAATTCCCGCAGCAGAATCCGCTACCGGCGCTGCGTTGTAGTTGTTTCCAGCGCAAAGTCGCGGTATTGGTGCAGAGGTCGGCCAAGCAATGCAGTCAGGCGCGCCACATCGCCGGCCTCGGGAAGCATCCCGTCGGTCATAAATCGTTCGCCCATCAGACGCATGTCGTAGGCCATCCAGGCTGGTACGAACTGCTTCAGATTCTGCTCGAAGCCTTCAGTGTTGTCGCCGCCGTAGTTGATCGAGCGGGCAAGCACGTCTGACCAGATGGCGGCAATATCCGTTCCGGTCAACACCTGTGGGCCGACAAGGTTAATCCGGTCGATTGGGAGCGGCTCTGAGGCATTTTCACGACGCAGCAGCTCAAGGGCAGCAATTTCGGCGATATCACGAACGTCGATCATGGCAAGGCCTTTGGGGCCGATCGGCATCGTGTAAGCGCCGTACCCGGTAATGACGTCCTTCACCATCAGATCGTTCTGCATGAAGTAGGCCGGACGGAGGATTGTGGCCTTGAAA
The DNA here is from genome assembly GCF_019685125.1 of Rhizobium sp. NZLR10. NCBI lineage: Bacteria > Pseudomonadati > Pseudomonadota > Alphaproteobacteria > Hyphomicrobiales > Rhizobiaceae > Rhizobium > Rhizobium sp. NZLR10. The sequence continues at coordinate 155,641 of NZ_JABDWE010000006.1, forward strand.
TCCATCTGCTCGATCATTCGCTCGACGCTGAACTTGCCAGCGAAATGCGGTACGTTCACGTAGACGTCGGCATGGATCACGGAGAGGTAGACGATGCGCTCGATGCCAGCCGATCGGGCGACGTTCAGCGCGATGAGGGCCTGCGTGAATTCGTCCGGCACGACCGCGTTCAAAAGGAACAAGGTGGAAACGCCGGACATGGCGGTGCGTAGCGAATCGACATCGAGAAAGTCACCCTGGACGACGGACACACCGTCCGGAAACGTGGCTTTCGATGGGTCGCGAGCGAGGGCGCGAACATCCGCACCGCGCTTGACAAGGTGTTCGACGACTTGACGGCCAATGTTGCCTGTAGCGCCGGTAACGAGAATAGTCATAGGGTTTCTCCTGTTAAATTGATTGACATGTCCAATGTGTGTGGTTCACTGACGGTGCGATAGACGGATAATTTGGACACACTATCTCACTGATGGGACACCTATGGATCTTCTTGCGCTTGCTGATTTTAATTTAGTCGCCCGCCACGGGGGGGTCGGCAAAGCCGCAAGAGCGACCGGAAGGCCCAAAGCAACACTGTCCCGCCGCGTCGCAGAGTTGGAAAGCAGCCTTGACCTTCGGCTGTTTGAGCGGGGCGCGCGGAACCTCAAACTGACCGAAGAGGGGCGTGCGCTTTTCGAGCGGACAGGGAGATTGCTCGCCGAACTCGACGAGACCACGTCGGCGATCGCATCCGGCGGCCAAACACCCAAAGGAAAGCTGCGCATTAGTGCGCCTGTGCTTTTTTCTCAGAGCGCGATGGGTAAAATCGCAGCTCAATTCGCACTGAAATATCCCGAGGTACGGCTGGAGGTCACATCCGAGGATCGACCTGTCGACATGATCGAGGAAGGTTACGATCTGGTCATTCGGGTCAATCCAGATTCTGATGAAAGCCTGATCGGGCGAGCATTTCTTCGGGATCGGCTTGTCGTCGTAGCAAGCCCCGACCTGCCGCGTCCAACAAAAGATGCTGTCGCTCCTGGCGTCATACGTGGGGCGGGCGAGCAACAAACATGGCGCCTGAAGACACCCAATGGTCTCTCCTCGATTTCAATCGATCCTGTACTCGGTCTCGCATCTCTTATCATGGTCAGGGATGCGGCACGTATCGGTGTCGGTGCGGCACGTCTTCCTATCTCGTTGGTGGCGCAAGATATCACTGACGGGAGGTTGGTGAATTGGGGCGATTTCGACGGTCCCGAGATAGCCTTATGGACGTTGTATCCCTCTCGCCGACTGCTAAGCCCAAAAGTCTCCGCGTTCCTGGATTTTCTAAAACAGGCTTTTCCAAACGGAACACCTGACGAACTGGCCGCCTTTATCGCCAGATGATGAGAGGGCAGCTTTCGGGCCTGAATGTCGTTCAGACCATAATTGCCCACTGCTTAATAATAAGACTAAACGCGTTGCAGAAGCGGTTAATACAGACATCGTCCAATCTGAGTGAGACTTTCAGAGGCGTACTTCGTCCCGAATCCTATCCCCTAAGGGGGCACACTTCACCAGCAGATAATCAGACAATGTCGAGCATGCCAACTGGTGGCTAGCGCCACGGTCTGCCGAATCAAAGGCACGCCTGAAGACGATGTGTCTCTTCTGCGAGACGGACTGTCCCATTGCGACGACTTGTGGCTCAAATTTTGGACTCATATCTTTCACCCCAGAAGGAGATCCACATGAACAATTCGCCTGATTTCGAACCCACCGATCCAAACACTACACCGCTTGCCACCGGCCGGGCCTTACGTCTTCAAGCCTATGGCGGGCCCGAATCCCTGACAGTCGATAGGGTATCCTCGCCCGAGCCGGGCCCGGGCGAGGTCTTGGTGTCGGTCAAGGCCGCCGCAGTAAACGGCATCGACTGGAAAATCCGTGAAGGCTATCTCCGCGAGCGCTTCAAGCTAACCCTGCCCGCGACGCTTGGCATCGAAATGGCCGGCGTCGTGCTTCGGACCGGCCACGGCGTCACAGGCGTGAAGGCTGGGGATCGGGTCATGGCCGCCCTCGGTGGCGTCGGAGCCTACGCCGACCATCTTGTCATCGAGGCCGGCAAACTCGTCCAGACCCCGGAGGGCCTGTCTGACGTCCAGGCTGCAGCTATCCCAGTGGCCTCTATGACGGCTTGGCATGTCATTCAGGCCGCGGATCTCGACCTGTCTGGACAGCGGGTGCTGATTCAGGGTGCGGCTGGCGGGGTGGGCGGCTTTGCCGTTCAGTTCGCCAAATCGGCGGGAGCGTTCGTCTATGCCACTGCCTCGACCACAAGCCTTCTGCATGTGGAAGCCCTGGGTGCAGACGAGGTGATCGATTACCGCCATCAGACCCTGGAGCACCTCACAGGCAAGATCGACTTCGTCGTCGATCTGGTCGGCGGCAAGGTTCTGGACCCATCTTGGGCGCTGTTGTCATCTAACGGCCTGCTCGTGAGCATCGCGGCACCAGACGTCGCATCGCGTGCGCCGGATGGTCGGCGGGGCGTCTTTCTGTCGAATAAGCCCGACACCTCGCGTCTGGCTGCCATCGCTCAGCAGGTCGACGCGGGCACTTTGCAATCGACAATCGCCGAGGTAGTCGGGTTCGATGATCTTGCCTCTGCAATCGAGCGCAATCGTACCGGCCACGCGCCGGGTAAGATCGTCGCAGACCTCACCCGCTGATTACTATTCTCGCGCTCTTCATTCCGACTGAGGCCCTACATCCTTACCGGAAGGTGTTCTCATGAGCGACGCCGTGTTCAAGCCCATCCTCTACCTGCTGCATGGCTGCCCCCTTCTGGGTGATTCTCCCGATCTCCGAATATCTTACGAGGGGTTTTTCGAAAGTTCTCCAATATTGTCCGGAAATTCCGAGCAACTCGACACCAACAACACCCCTTGACGCCTCCCCCACTTTGAGAAATGCTAAGATGTCAGACCAATTCAAGAGCCTGACTGCCTGATAAGAAAATGGGGAACCATGAAGGCAAATCGTAGCGATAGGCCGGTGATCCGGCCGCTTCCCGCCATGGACCGCGCGCGTCAGGTGACCGACGCGCTGGCGGATTATGTTGAGGAAGCGCGGCTGCAGGCGGGAGACCGGCTGCCGGCCGAGCGCGAGCTGATGGCCGCACTTGCCGTCGGTCGCTCGACCATTCGCGAGGCGATCCGCCACTTTCAGGCGCTCGGCGTCATCGAGACGCGCAAGGGCAGCGGCACCTACCTGTTGAAGCCGGTGTCCAGGGCGACGATCCATATGCCGCTATCGTTCGACGCGGCGCATCTGCGCGACGCGCTGCTGCAGACGCTGGAAGTTCGCCGCGGCATCGAATGCGAAGCGGGCATGGTTGCGGCGCGGCGGCGCACGGCGAAGGACCTCGTCGTCATCGAGGAAAAGCTGAACGCGATGGAGCACGTGCACCTGGAGAAGGGCACGTCCGGGCCGGAGGATCTGGCCTTCCATCTCGCAGTCTACGACGCCACCCACAATCCGCTGTTTCGCCAGTTGCTCGAGCAGATGCGCGAGACCTTCGAGCGCTTCTGGGAACATCCGTTCGACCGGCAGGATTTCGCTCGCCGGTCCTTTCCCTTTCACCGCACCCTTTTCAACGCGATTGCGGCCGGGGATCCCGAGGCGGCGCGCGTGGAAACATTGAAAATTCTCGATATCGTCGAGGAAGACATCAAGGAAATGTCAAAATGAGCAGCGGCGCAGACCCGTTCGATCTTGCTTCCCTCATCACCGCTCACGACGAAGGCAATTTCGCCGACGCCGTCGTGCCGCCGATCTTCCAGACCTCGCTTTTCACCTTTTCCGATTACGACGAGATGATCGCCGCCTATCGCGGCGAGAAAGTGCGGCCGACCTATACGCGCGGGCTGAACCCGACGGTGCGCGCCTTCGAGGAAATGCTGGCCAAGCTCGAGGGTGCGGAGGATGCGCTGGGTTTTGCAAGCGGCATGGCGGCGATTTCGTCGGCGGTGCTGAGCTTCGTCGAGCCGGGCGACCGCATCGTCGCCGTCAAACACGTCTATCCCGATGCTTTCCGCCTGTTCGGCACCATCCTGAAGCGGATGAAGATCGAGGTGACCTATGTCGATGGGCGCGACGAGGAAGCGGTTGCCAGGGCGCTGCCCGGCGCCAAGCTCCTCTACTTGGAAAGCCCGACGAGCTGGGTGATGGAAGCGCATGACGTCGGCGCGCTCGCGGCCCTCGCCAGGCAACATGGCATCGTCTCGATGATCGACAACAGCTGGGCAAGCCCGTTCTTCCAGCGGCCGCTGACGCTCGGCGTCGATCTGGTCATCCATTCCGCCTCGAAATACCTCGGCGGCCACAGTGATGTGGTGGCGGGGATCGTTGCCGGCTCGAAGGCGATGATCGCCCGGATCAAGGCCGAAGCCTATCCCTATCTCGGCGGCAAACTTTCGCCGTTCGACGCCTGGCTCCTGATCCGCGGGCTGCGCACGCTGCCGCTGCGTATGCGGGCCCATGAGGCATCGGCGCTTGAAATCGCCCGGCGCCTGCAGAAGCTCGAGGTCGTGGAGACGGTCTGCCATCCCGGCCTCGCCAACCGTCTGCCCGCCGGGCTCAGCGGCACCTCGGGCCTGTTTTCGTTCATCTTCCGCGAAGGCGTCGATATCCGCGCCTTCGCCGATCACCTCAAGCTCTTCAAATTGGGTGTAAGCTGGGGTGGACATGAAAGCCTGATCGTACCGGGCGAGGTGGTGCTTCAGCAGAAGGCGCAGCCGAATTCCGCACATGCCTTCGGCATCCATGCGCGATCCGTACGCCTCCATGTCGGCCTCGAAGGAACCGAGGCCCTGTGGAGAGACATCGAGGAGGCGCTCGCCGCCGCCTCGCAATCCTGAAACCTGAGAGAAACCTAACAAGGGGGAACCGAGCATGAAAAAGCTAATAATCTCAACGCTCTTTGCTTCGATGATGGCGGGCACGGCCTTTGCCGACACGACGCTGAAGCTCGTCGAAGTCATCACCAGCCCGGAGCGCACCGAAACGCTGAAATCGATCGTCGGCAAGTTCGAAGCCGCCAATCCCGGCACCAAGGTCGACATCATTTCGCTGCCCTGGAACGAAGCGTTCCAGAAGTTTGCGACCATGGTATCGGCCGGCGATGTGCCCGATGTGATGGAAATGCCCGATACCTGGCTGTCGCTCTATGCCAATAACGGCATGCTCGAAAGCCTGGAGCCCTATCTCGCAAAGTGGGAGCACACAAAGGAACTGACGCCGCGCGCGCTCGAACTCGGCCGCGACGTCAAGAAGACCGCCTATATGCTGCCCTACGGCTTCTATCTCCGGGCGATGTTCTACAACAAGAAGCTGCTTTCGGAAGCCGGTGTCGCAGCGCCGCCGAAGACGCTGGAGGAGTTCACCGCCGCGTCGGAAAAGATCTCCAAACTTTCAGGGAAATACGGCTACTGCATGCGCGGTGGAGCGGGCGGCCTCAACGGCTGGATGATCTTCGCCGCCTCGATGGCCGGTTCGAACAAATACTTCAATGAGGACGGCACCTCGACGATGAACAGCCCCGGCTGGGCCAAGGGCATCGAATGGATGGTCGATCTCTACAAGAAGGGTTATGCGCCGAAGGACAGCATCAACTGGGGCTTCAACGAAGTCGTCGCCGGTTTCTATTCCGGCACCTGCGCCTTCCTCGACCAGGATCCGGATGCGCTGATCGCCATTGCCGAACGCATGAAGAAGGACGATTTCGGCGTCATGCCGCTGCCGAAAGGCCCCGACGGCAAGTCCTTCCCGACCATCGGTTATGGCGGCTGGTCGATGTTTTCGACCAGCGGCAACAAGGATCTCTCCTGGAAGCTGATCGCCACCCTCGAAGGGCCGGAAGGCAATATCGAGTGGAACAAGCGCATCGGCGCCCTGCCGGCCTATACGGCGGCCGAGAAGGATCCGTTCTATGCCGGTGACCAGTTCAAGGGCTGGTTCGAGGAACTGGCGGACCCGAACACGGTACCGACGGTGATGCCGACCTACCTCGAGGAATTTGCCTTCTTCAAGGATTCGCTGGCGATCAAGACCTCGCAGCAGGCAATGCTGGGCGACATCTCGGCGAAGGATCTGGCCAACCAGTGGGCGGAATACCTGACCAAGGCGCAGCAGAAGTTCCTGACTAAGAAATAAGGATAGAGGGCTTTGTGGCAGAAGCCCCCTCATCCGCCTGCCGGCACCTTCTCCCCGCTGGGGAGAAGGGACGCGTGGCGGCGCCTCATTCCCCTTCTCCCCAGCGGGGAGAAGGTGGCCCGTAGGGTCGGATGAGGGGGCTCCGGTCTCTCCATTCGGAAACGTCACCAATTCCCGACCGGTAAAGACAATGGAAACTGCAATCTGATGACCACTTCCGCCGATACGCTCGACATGCGTCGCGACCGCAGGCCATGGCTGCGTCGTCTTGCCGATGCTTCGGAGCCCTATCTCTACAGCGCGCCGTCGCTGATCCTGATCATCGCGGTGATGCTGGTGCCGCTGACGGTCGGCGTTTCCTATGCCTTCCGCGATATTCAGCTGCTCAATCCGTTTTCCGGCGGCTTCATCGGGCTCGATCATTTCCGCGAGCTTTCCACGGATCCGGCCTTCTATGGGGCGCTGCGCAACACCCTCTGGTGGACCGGCGCCTCCGTCGTCCTGCAGTTTACCTTCGGGCTCATCCTGGCGCTGCTGCTCGACAAGCCATTCCCAGGCCGGGCAATCGCCCAGGCTCTGGTCTTCCTGCCCTGGGCGGTGCCGTCCTTTCTCGCCGGCCTCAACTGGGCCTGGCTGTTCAATCCGGTCATCGGGCCGATCCCGCACTGGCTCTTCGCCCTCGGGCTGATGCATGACTCGGGCAATATCCTTTCCGATCCGAATTATGCGATGTGGGGGCCGATCGTCGCCAATGTCTGGTGGGGCATTCCCTTCTTCGCCATCACCCTGCTTGCCGCCCTGCAGGCAATCCCGCGCGATCTCTACGAGGCGGCGTCGATCGACGGCGCCGGCTGGTTCCAGCGTTTTCGCTCGATCACCCTGCCGTTTCTGGCGCCGACGATCGCCATCACCGTGCTGCTGCGCACCGTCTGGATTTCCAATTTCGCCGATCTCATCGTCGTCATGACCAATGGCGGGCCGGCCGATCGGACGCAGATCGTTGCGAGCTACATCTTCACGACGGCGTTCAAGCGGCTCGATTTCGGTTACGCCTCGGCGATCGCGCTGGTGCTGCTCGGGCTGCTGCTGGCCTATTCGATGCTGATCATCCTGCTGCGGCAGACGCTGCTGAACAAGGATTGAGCCAATGAGACGATCCGTCATTCCCACCATTGCGCACCGTCTGGCAATCCTCTGCTATATCGCCTTCGCGCTCTTCCCGCTGTTCTGGCTGCTCAAGGTCTCGGTGACGCCGAACGACCTGCTCTATAGCGAAGGCGTGCGCATGTGGCCGTCGCGCACGACCTGGGAGCATTATGCCTTCGTGCTGCAGCACAGCGCCTTTCCGACCTTCTTCAAGAACAGCCTGATCGTCTCGACGTCGACGGCGGTGACGGTGACGATCTGCGCCTCGCTGTCGGGCTACGCGCTGTCGCGGTTCAATTTCAGGGCAAAATACTGGATCGTCGCGCTGATGCTGCTGACCCAGATGTTTCCTTTGGTCATGCTGGTGGCGCCGATCTTCAAGATCCTGTCGCCGCTGCATCTGACCAACAGCCTGACCGGCCTCGTCATCGTCTACACCGCCTTCAACGTGCCGTTTGCCACCTTCCTGATGCAGTCCTTCTTCGACGGCATCCCGAGGGATCTCGAAGAGGCGGCGATGATCGACGGGGCGACGCAGTTCACGGCGTTTCGCCAGATCATCCTGCCGCTGACGCTGCCGGGGATCGCCGCCACGCTCGGCTTCGTCTTCACCGCCGCCTGGAGCGAGTTGTTGTTTGCGCTGATGCTGATCAACGGCAATGACGCGGCGACCTTCCCGGTCGGCCTTCTCACCTTCGTTTCGAAATTCTCGGTGGATTTCGGGCAGATGATGGCGGCGGGTGTCATGGCGCTCATTCCGGCCGGCCTCTTCTTCCTGCTCATCCAGCGTTATCTCGTCCAGGGCCTGACGGCCGGCGCGGTCAAGGGTTAAACAAATGGCATCGATCGATATCCAGAATATCCGCAAAGCCTATGGCCATGTGCAGGTGCTGCACGGCGTCGACCTCGAAATCAAGGATGGCGAGTTCGTCGTGCTCGTCGGTCCGTCCGGCTGCGGCAAGTCCACGCTGCTGCGCATGATCGCCGGGCTGGAGGAGGTCACATCAGGCGAGATCCGCATTGCAGGCGCCAGAGTGAACGAGCTTCATCCCAAGGACCGCGACATCGCCATGGTGTTCCAGTCCTATGCGCTCTATCCGCATATGAACGTCGCCGGCAATATGAGCTACAGCCTCAAGCTGCGGAAGACGGCGAAGGAGAAGATCGCGAGCGCTGTGGCTTCGGCCGCCGCCAAGCTTGGCCTCGATCCGCTGCTCGAACGGCGGCCGAAGGCGCTTTCCGGCGGCCAGCGCCAGCGCGTCGCCATGGGCCGCGCCATCGTGCGCCAACCGAAGGCCTTCCTGTTCGACGAACCGCTTTCCAACCTCGATGCGCGCCTGCGCGAACAGATGCGCGCCGAAATCAAGAAACTGCATGGCGACCTGAAGGCGACCTCGATCTACGTCACCCACGACCAGATCGAGGCGATGACGCTGGCGGACCGGATCGTCGCCATGCATGGCGGCGTCGTCCAGCAGGTCGGCAGTCCCCTGGAACTTTATGACCGCCCTGCCAATCTTTTTGTCGCCGGCTTCATCGGCTCGCCGGGAATGAATTTCCTCGAGGCGAGCTATGTCGAAGGCGGCGTCAAGCTGCAGGACGGCACGATCGTGCCGCTGGCAAAGCCGCTGCCGCTGGGAGACGGCGCCAAGGTGACGCTCGGCATCCGGCCGGAGCACGTGCTGATGACCAATGACGGGGCAGGACTTGCCACCGATGTCGAACTCGTCGAACCCACCGGTTTCGGCATCATCCTGCACCTTGCCCTGCACGGCCTGCCGTTCAAGATCTTCACGCTCGATCGCGAAGCGCTGAAGGCAGGCCCGAAGGTGAACGTGGCCTTCCCGGCCCAGTATCTGCACGTCTTCGACGGCGAGGGAAAGCGCATCGACTGAACGGCAATTCTCTCGCGTCGCGAGCGGAAAAATCTTTTGCCGCATCCTCCGCGAGGATTATATCTCTCGGGTGATCTTTCTGGATTGGATGCCATGACCGATACCGTTCTCGACCGCTTTCTCCGTTATACCGTTATCGACACGCAATCCGATCCTGCCTCGTCGACGCAGCCGACCACCGAAAAACAGAAGGATCTCGGCCGGGTTCTGGTCGATGAACTGCTGAAGATCGGCCTTGCCGACGCGCATCTCGATGAACACGGTTATGTCTACGCGACCATTCCTGGAAATAGCGACAAGACGGTGCCGGTCATCTGTTTCTGCTCGCACATGGATACGGCGCCCGATTTCAGCGGCACGAATGTCAAGCCGCAGATCATCCGGAACTATGCCGGTGGGGATATCAGGCTTGCCGGCGATGCAAGCCGGGTCATCCGCGTTTCCGAGCATCCCGAGTTGAACAATCAGATCGGCAACGACATCGTCACGACCGATGGCACGACATTGCTCGGCGCCGACGACAAGGCGGGACTGGCGGAAATCATGACCGCGGCCCAGTTCCTTGTCGACAATCCAGCTCTCCGGCACGGGACGATCAAAATCCTGTTCACGCCCGACGAAGAGGTCGGGCGCGGCGTCAACAAGGTCGACCTCAGGAAACTCGGCGCCGACTTTGCCTATACGATGGACGGCGAGACCGCCGGCCATATCGAGGACGAGACCTTCTCGGCCGATGGTGTGGAGATCGGCATAGCAGGCGTGGCGATCCATCCGGGTTTCGCCAAGGATCGTATGGAGAACGCCATCAAGATCGCCGGCGCCATCATCGACCGGCTGCCGAGGGAGATGGCGCCCGAGACCACCGAGGGAAAGCAGGGTTTCATCCATGCGACAGGGGTGACCGGCTCGATGGAGAAGGCGTCGCTCAGCCTCATCATTCGCGACTTCACCGACAAGGGGCTGGTGGAAAAGGAAGCCATGCTCGAAGCCATCGTCAAGGAGGTCATGGCTGGCTATCCCGGCTCGACCTATCATTTCCAGGTCAAGGAGCAGTATCGCAACATGAAGGTGGTGCTCGACCGCCACCCGCAAATCGTCGACAACGCCATCGAAGCGGTGCGCCGGGCCGACATGACGCCAGTGCGCGGCAGCATCCGCGGCGGCACCGACGGCTCGCGCCTCTCCTTCATGGGTCTGCCATGCCCAAACATCTTCGCCGGCGGCCACGCCTTCCACTCGCCGCTCGAATGGGTCAGCCGCCAGGATATGGAAAAGGCAGTCAAGACGATCGTCGAGCTTGCCAGGGTCTGGGAAGAGCGCGCTTAAGGCGCGCGTTCACTTCAAAATCGAAACTGGTTTAGCCGCCGTTCGCTGCAATGCTGCCGCGCAGCATGACGCTGTCATAGGCGGGGCGGGGAATGGGGATCGCGATCGGCATTCCCGGGTCGGGTTCGATCGAGGTTTCCGGCGAAGTCACCGGTGCGGTGATCTGCATCGGCATGGGATTTGCGATGGGCGCCATACGTGCTGTGGGCGCCATATTTATCGCCGATATCGTGCTCGCCGTCGCCAACGGATCCGGAGCCGGGAGAGGAACGGGAACAGCCGAGGGGATCAGCGCCTCGAATTGCGGCGGCAGCATGCTTTCGCCCGGTACATAATTCATCGCCACCTCATAGGCGGGCAGCGGCGGCGGTGTCTCGAGCATGCCGTCGGAGTCGCGCTTCTCGTAGAAGGCGTTGCCGCCGGCGACCGTCACATAATGCATGTTGTTGTAGGGGAATTTCAGCCCGTCGGTGTGGAAGAACATTGCATCCTTCACCGCCGGATGGCGTGCGCCCTTCAGGATCGCGTCGGCGGCGGTCGCCAGCTCGGTTTCGGCCTGCGGCTTGACTTCGCGCGTCATCACGCCGGGCGCAAACTGCTTTTCCTGGGCGACGACGCCGCAGATCGAAGGAGGATAGGCGCCGGAGGTGAGCCGGTTCATGACGACGGTTCCGACAGCCATATAGCCGTCCTCATCCGAATGCTGCGATTCGAAATACATCGCGCGCTGCAGGCAGTCGCGATCCTTGGTCGTATAATTGAAAGTGACCTTCGCCGCGTGAACCTGCTTGGTCTTCGCCGACGTTGCCGCCGGTTTCGATGTCGTCGTGCAGCCTGCGGCCGCCAGCCCTGCGAACAAAATCCCGATCAGGGATTTTCCAAAGGAAATCTCCGCCCTCAACGCCAGGTGCCTCCTGTGGGATTAGTCCTACTTTTTATCGTGAAAATCTTTTACTCGTCATGTGACTAAAATACAAACAACCATAGATCACAAAAAGCCAAATGGACTCTCGCGACATGAGAGTCCTGCAAGGAGCCGGGTCATTGGCGACAACCTCCATCAGCTGCGGAACAGCTTCCAGCGGGTCGGCTTGAAGGCCACGCGGTTGCGGTCGAGCCTGTCGGCCTCGCTCGGCGGCAGCTCGATCTCGATATGCGGGCGGTCATTGCCGATATCCAATTCGATATGGCGGGTACCGGCCACGCGGCGGCTGGAAACCGGCTGGCCGGCAATGCAGTTTTCAGCCGATTCGCAGAGCCTGACGTCATGCGGGCGGAAGTAGAGCTGCGCAGGGCCCTCCGGCTCACTATCGGCATTGAGGCCGAGCGAACGGCCTTCAAAGCGGATGTCACCATCGGAGATTTCGACCTGCAGGCAGTTCGACTGGCCGATGAAGCCGAAGACGAAGGGAGAATTCGGGTTGTCGTAGACCTCATCCGGCGTGCCGACCTGTTCGATCGCCCCCTGGCTCATGACGACGACGCGGTCGGCAAGCTCCAGGGCCTCGTCCTGGTCGTGGGTAACGAAGACGGTGGTGTGACCGGTGCGGTCATGGATATCGCGCAGCCATTTACGCAGATCCCTGCGCACCTGGGCGTCGAGCGCCCCGAAGGGCTCGTCGAGCAGCAGCACGTTCGGCTCGACGGCCATGGCGCGGGCAAGCGCCACACGCTGGCGCTGACCGCCGGAAAGCTGGGCGGGGTAGCGTTTTTCGAGACCGGAAAGCTGGACGAGGTCGAGCAGTTCCAGCGCTCGCTTGCGGATATCGGCCTTGGCGGGCCGCCGTGCGCTGTTCCTGACCTTCAGGCCGAAGGAGACATTGTCGAGCACCGTCATGTAGCGGAACAGAGCATAGTGCTGGAAGACGAAGCCGATATTGCGCTGCTGAACGGTTTTCTTCGAGGCGTCCTCGTCGCCGAAGAAGATCAGACCCTCCGTTGGGCTTTCGAGGCCGGCGATCAGCCGCAGCAATGTCGTCTTGCCGGAGCCCGAAGGGCCGAGCAGTGCGATGAGCTCGCCGGAGCGGATGTCGAGCGAGACATCGTGCAGCGCCGGAAAACGATCGAATTCCTTGCGGATGTTTTGAACGCGTACTTCCATTCCAAATCCTTCAGTGCCGCCGGCTGGCGGCGATTTCAGCGCTATAGCGCATTTCCAGCAGCGTCTTCAAAACAAGAGTGACGAGCGCCAGCAAGGCCAAAAGTGTGGCGACGGCAAAAGCGCCGGTGAAATTATACTCGTTATAGAGGATCTCCACCTGCAGCGGCATGGTGTTTGTCTGGCCGCGGATGTGGCCTGACACCACCGAGACGGCGCCGAACTCGCCCATGGCGCGGGCGTTGCAGAGCAGCACCCCGTAGAGCAGGCCCCATTTGATATTCGGCAGCGTCACGTGCCAGAAGGTCTGCCAGCCGCTGGCGCCGAGCGAAAGGGCTGCCTCTTCGTCGGCCGTTCCTTGTTCCTGCATCAGCGGGATCAGCTCGCGGGCGACGAAGGGGAAGGTGACGAACATGGTGGCGAGGATCAACCCCGGCACCGCAAACAGGATCTTGATGTCATGAGCGCTGAGCCACTGGCCGAGCCAGGTATTGGCGCCGAACAACAGCACGAAGACCAGGCCCGATATGACGGGTGAGACCGAGAAGGGCATGTCGATCAGCGTCGTCAGAAAGGCCTTGCCCTTGAACTCGAACTTGGCGATCGCCCAGGCGGCGGTGACCCCGAAGACGAGGTTGAGGGGAACGCTGACGCCGGCAACGATCAGTGTCAGGCGGATCGCCGAGAAGGTCTCGGCGTCTGCGAGCGCCTGGAGGAACGGGCCGGCACCCTTGCGGAAGGCCTCGACGAAGACGGCCGCGAGCGGCAGCAGCAGTATCAGCAGCAGGAAGACCATCGAGACGATGATCAGCGTGCGGCGCGCGATCCGGTTTTCGGTGGTCACCGAACGCAGCTTGACCGGTTGAACGGTTGACTCAAGCGCCATAGCCGTACCTCCGCCTGCTCCAGCTCTGGATGAGGTTGATGACGAGCAGCATGGCGAACGAGATGATCAGCATGATCGCCGCAATGCCGGTCGCTGCCGCGTAATTATACTCTTCGAGTTTGATGATGATCAAAAGCGGTGCGATCTCCGATTTGAACGGCAGGTTGCCGGCGATGAAGATGACCGAGCCGTATTCGCCGACGCCGCGGGCAAAGGCGAGCGCAAAGCCGGTGAGCGCGGCAGGCGCCAGCCCCGGCAGCAGCACGCGGAAAATCGTCTGGAAGCGATTGGCGCCGAGCGTTGCGGCTGCTTCCTCGACCTCCTTGTCGATTTCCTCCATGACCGGTTGCACCGTGCGCACCACGAACGGCAGGCCGACGAAGATCAGCGCCACGACGATGCCGGCCGGGGTGAAGGCGATCTTGATGCCGAGCGGCGTCAGAAACTGGCCGATCCAGCCATTCGGCGCATAAAGCGTCGTCAGTGCGATGCCGGCAACGGCGGTCGGCAGCGCGAAGGGAAGGTCGACCATGGCATCGATGATGCGTTTGCCGGGAAAGCGGTAGCGCACCAGCACCCAGGCAAGCAGGACGCCGAAGACGGCATTGACGATCGCGGCGATGAAGGCGCTGCCGAAGCTGATGCGCAGCGCGTTCAGCGTGCGCGGATCGAGCGCGATCGACCAGAATTTCTCCCAGCCGAGCGCGCTCGACCGGACGGCAAGGCCCGAGAGCGGGATGAGGATCAGAAGGGTGAGCCAGGTCAAGGTAAAGCCGAGCGTCATTCCGAAACCCGGAATGACGCTCGGCCGCCTGAACCGCCACCGCGTGGGGCTATGTGCTTTCATGAAGTCTATTATTGGGCCGGCTTGTAGATCTGGTCAAATACCCCGCCGTCGCCGAAGAATTTCGGCTGCGCTTCTTTCCAGCCGCCGAAGTCGTCGATGGTCGCGAGCGTCAGCTTCGGGAAGCGGGCTATGTCGGCCGGATCGGCGGCTTCCGGCTTGATCGGCCGGTAATAGTGCTTGGCGGCGATCTTCTGGCCTTCGTCCGAATAAAGGTAGTTGAGATAGGCTTCGGCGACCTTCCGTGTACCCTTCTTGTCGACATTGCCGTCGACGATGGCAACCGGCGGGTCGGCGCGGATCGAGAAGCTCGGCGTCACGATCTCGAACTGGTCGGGACCGAGTTCTTCGAGCGAAAGATAGGCTTCATTTTCCCAGGCAAGCAGCACGTCGCCGAGGCCGCGCTGGACGAAGGTGGTCGTGGCGCCGCGCGCGCCGGTGTCGAGAACTGGAACGTGCTGCAGCAGTTTCGCAACATAATCCTGCGCCTTGGCTTCGTCGCCGCCATTCGCCTGCTTGGCCCATGCCCAGGCAGCGAGGAAGTTCCAGCGGGCGCCGCCCGATGTCTTCGGGTTCGGGGTGATGACCTGCACGTCGTCCTTGACCAGGTCGCCCCAATCCTTGATGCCCTTCGGGTTGCCCTTGCGCACGAGGAAGACGATCGTCGACGTATAGGGCGTCGAATTATTGGGGAATTTTGTCTTCCAGTCGGCCGGGATCTTGCCGGTCGCCTTGGCGATGGCGTCGATATCACCTTCGAGCGCCAGGGTGACGACGTCGGCGTCGAGACCGTCGATGACGGAGCGGGCCTGGGCGCCGGAACCGCCATGCGAGGCTTGGATCGTCACGGTTTCACCGCTGTCCTTTTGCCACTTGGCAGCAAAGGCAGCATTGAAATCCTTATACAATTCGCGAGTCGGATCATAGGAAACGTTGAGCAGCGTCTGATCCGCGAAAGCGGGAGCAATGCTCCCGATCGCGAAGCTGCCCGCCATGACCGCGGCCGCGAGGAGCCGGGTGAGCCGTTGTGTCTGCATGGGAACCCTCCTGTTTTCTGTCTTAACTCTATCAAGTCAGTCGTATAATGAAACAAAGGTTCTTCCGGTTCCGGCCCTGCCGTTAGAATGTCATTCCATTTGAGGGGTGATTTTGAAATAGACGTGTCGAAGTTGGCCGCGGCCAATTCGTTGCCGCCGCCGTCGGCCGCGGGACCGTGTTTTTTTCGCCACAGTTCCTCCACTAAAGCGCCGTGGTGCTGCTGATTTTTGCCCAGATTTTGCCGCGATGACACTTGCGGATTCCTATATGGCCCCCGTGCGGTCGTATTCTCCGACCGCTACGTGGGGGCATCCCTTGAAATGCGCCTCGCATTCCAAACCTGTTAGGGCCATTCAAAATGAATATCAGAACTATCCTTTTTGCCTCCGTTGCCGCCCTTGCCGCGGCCTCCGGAGCCCGCGCAGCCGACGCCATCGTGGCGGCGGAACCCGAGCCCGTGGAATATGTTCGCGTTTGCGACGCCTACGGTACCGGCTATTTTTATATTCCGGGGACGGAAACATGCCTTTCGATCGGCGGCTACATTCGTACCGAAGTGCGCTTCGGTAAGCAGATCTCCGGCGATTCCGACGTAGACTTCTGGACTCGCGGTCAGGTCACCTTCCAGGCCAAGAACGACACCGAGTACGGTACGCTCACCGGCGTCATCACGCTGCGTTACAATGTCGACAATGCCACCGACCAGGAAGCTCTGCTGGATGAAGGCTATATCGATATTGCCGGATTCCGCGTCGGTAAGCTGTACAGCTGGTGGGATGACGACATGAGCGGCGAGACCGATACGCTCGCCAGCAACGAGACGACCCACAACTCGATCCGTTATCAGTACGAGTCCGGCGCTTTCGCCGCCGGCATCTCGGTCGACGAACTGGAAGACGACTACGCCACCAAGCCGGGCGACGGTCCGAACAATTTTGGTGTCGCAGGCCAGGTCTCCTACAAGGCCGGCGCCATCAGCGCCTACCTGCTTGCCGGTTATGACACCGACACCAGCGAAGTCGCGGTCCGTGGCATCGTTTATGCCGACATCGGCCCGGGCACGCTCGGCATTGCCGGCGTATGGGCAAGCGGCGCCAACTACTACTACGAAGAGTCCGAATGGACGATCGCAGCAGAATACGCCTTGAAGATCAATGATAAGTGGTCGGTCACCCCCGGCTTCCAGTACTTCGAAAATATCGCTCTCGACGCTGACGGCAACGGCTTCAGCGGCGGCAGCGCCTACACCACCGGCGTCACGATCGACTACCGTATCGTTGACGACCTCAGGACGAAGCTCAGCGTGCAATATCACGATGAGGACGAAGGCGACGACGAAGTGTTCGGCTTCCTGCGCTTCCAGCGCGATTTCTAAGATAGTCTGATTGCAGACGAGGAGGCGCGACCTTTGGGCCGCGCCTTTTTCATACCCTGGAATCGGCGATGAAATCGGAATAGAATTCGTCGACCGTCCTTGCCTTGCGCATGGCGGCAAGCACGCCGTCCGATTGCAGCCGCCGGGCGATGGCGGAAAGCACGTTCAGATATTCACCGCGATTGTTTTCCCCGAAGAGCAGCACGAAGGCGATGTCGGTCGGGATATCGTCGATCGCCTCGAAATCCAGCGGCTGGGCGAAGCGGAGGAGAAGGCCGCGCGGGCTGGTCATGCCGTCGATCGCCGCATGCGGAATGGCGATACCGTTGCCGATCCCCGTGGAGCCGAGCTTCTCGCGCGTTTCAAGCGCTTTCAGGATGGTCTGGCCGTCGACAGAGAAGGCCTTGGCCGCCTTATCCGCTATACCCTGCAGCGCGCGCCATTTCGTCGGCGCCGACACGCCGATGAAGGTGTGCTCCGGTCGGATGATGTTGGGAAGGTTCATGTCATTCTCTATGCTGTCTGGGCTCGATGCTGTTCTGGTTCGTTCGGGCAGCGGGAGGGAAGGGCGTTCAGTCCGGTTCCCTGAGCCGGTAGCCGACGCCGGTCTCGGTGGTGATATAGTGCGGCTGGTCGGGAATCTGCTCGACTTTTTGCCGCAGCTGCCTGATGTAGACGCGCAGATACTGCACATCCGCCGCCGGTCCCCATACCTGCTTTAGAAGAAACTGGTGTGTCAGCACCTTGCCCGCGTGCTGGGCGAGCACCCGCAGGATGTCGTATTCCTTCGGCGACAGCTTTATGTCCTGGCCGTCGACCTTGACGATACGCTTGACCAGATCGATCGACAGCCCGCCCGTCTGAAAGATCGCCTTTTCGCCCTGCTGCTGCAGGCGGTGGCGCAGCGCCACGCGAATGCGGGCGCCGAGTTCGTTGACGCCGAAGGGTTTGGTGACGTAATCGTCGGCCCCGCTTTCCAGCGCCTTGACGATGCCGGCCTCGTCTGTGCGGCTGGAAAGGATGACGATGGGCATGGAATGCCCTTGGTCGCGCCACTCCTGCAGCAGGTCGTGGCCCGATGTATCGGGCAGGCCGAGGTCGAGCACGATGAGGTCGGGCATGGCGTCGGCGACCGACTGACGGGCGTTGGCCGCGTTGGCCGCCTCCTGTACCTCGTAACCCTGCGCGGTCAGGCCGACGCGGAGCAGCTTGCGGATCGGAGGCTCATCGTCGACGACAAGGATTTTGACGGTTGAGCCGCTCATCAAAGTTCATCCAGTTTCGGAATGTCGGTGGGTTTTGGCAGGCGGATGGTGAAGACCGCGCCTGGGCGGCCCGGCCGGTTGCTGGCGGTAATCGTGCCGCCCATCGCCTCGATGAAGCCGCGGCAGATGGAAAGGCCGAGGCCGGTGCCGGCGCGCACCTGATCGCCCTTGCGCACACGATAGAAGGTGTCGAACACACGGTTGAGATCGGCCGGCGGGATGCCCAGGCCTTCGTCCACGACCTGCAGAACGACGTAATCGGCATCCGCCCAGCCCCCGATGTCGATCACCGATCCCTCGGGCGCGTATTTTGCGGCATTGTCGAGCAGGTTGAACATCACCTGCTCGAACAGGACAGGATCGACACGCACCATCGGCAGGTCGGCGGGGATATGCATCTCGGTTTTGTGGCGCTCGAGGATCTTTGCGGCGCGACGGAGTGCGCTGCCGGCGATATCGCCGGCATAATGCAGCGCATGGTTCGGTTCCATCGCGCCGGATTCGATCTTGGTCATATCGAGCAGATTGGCGATGAAGCGGTTGAGGCGCTCGGATTCGTCGACGACGGTGGCAAGCAGGTCGCTACGATCCTCCTCCGGCATCGAGGCAAAATAGTCGCGCAGCGTGCCGGCGGCGCCGAGGATGGCGGCAAGCGGTGTCTTCAAGTCGTGCGAGATCGAGGTGAGCAGCGCCGAGCGCAGCCGGTCGGCTTCGGCCGCGAGCCTTGCCCGATCGACATCGGCGACAAGCTGGACACGCTCGATGGCAAGGGCCGCCTGGTCGGCCAGTGCATCGAGCAGCCGCTGCTGCTCGGGTGTCAGCAGCGGCCCGTCGCGGCGGTCGCTGTCGAGGCCGATGACGCCGACGGCGGTGCGCCCGGTTCTGAGCGGTACGTAGAGGCGTTTGGCGCCGGGCAGGGTATCGGCGCCGCGACCGGCGGCGTGATTGTGTTCCCAGGCCCAGCGAGCGGCGGCGATATCGGCATCGTCGAGCGTATCGTCGGGTGGGTAGCCGGCCTTGACGGCGATGCCGCCCTCTTCCGGCAGCAGCAGCACGACGCGGACCTTCAGCATCGAAGCGAGCTGGAAGGCGGTCGCCCAGAGGACGTCGTCGAGCGTGCCGGTGCCGGCGAGCTTTTTCGAGAAGAGATAGAGGTCTTCGGTCGTGCGCGCCCGCTGCCTCGCGGCGGCGGCCTGGCGCTGCACGGTCGCGGTCAGGTTGCTAGCGATGATGGCGACGCCGAGGAAGAAGAACAGGGCCAGCACGCTTTCCGGATCGCTGATCGTCAGCGTGTAGCGCGGCGGCAGGAAAAAGAAATTGAAGGACAGTGCGCTGAGGATGCAGCTGTAAAGTGCCGGCCGCAGGCCGTGAAGCACGGCGGAGGTCAGCACCGCCATCAGGAAGACCAGGGCGAGGTTGCGGACGTCAAGCACCTGGTCGAGCACGACGCCGACGCCGAGCGCAATAGCGACATAGACGGTCGCCAGCAGGTAGGCTCTGAAATCCAGTGGCGGTGCGATGGCGGCCGCCCTGACCCCGCGCGCGGTGGTGCCATCCTTCTCGCTGCCTGAGATGACATGGACGCTGATCTCGCCTGTCTTGCGGATCAGTTCGTCGGTGATCGAGCGGTTCCACCAGTCGCGCCAGGTCGGCTTCTTCGGGGCGCCGATGACGATGTGGGTGACGTTGTTGGCGGTGGCGTGGCGGACGAGTTCTTCGGCCACCTCGCGGCCGGGAAGGGTGATCGCCTCGCCGCCGAGCTGTTCAGCAAGGCGCAGGGTGGCGGCGACGGTATCGCGCTCGGCTTCGCTGAGATTGATCGAGCGGTTGGTCTCGATATAGACGGCGGCCCAGGGGGCGCGCAGCCGCGAGGCCATGCGGGCGGCGTAACGCACCAGCGAGGCGGAGCGCGGGTGATGGTCGACCGAGACGAGGACACGTTCGCCCGCCGCCCAGGGGCCTGAGATGGCGTGGGCCTGCATGTGGGTCAGCAGTTGGTCGTCGACGCGCTGCGCCGTCTTGCGCAGCGCCAGTTCCCTGAGCGCCGTCAGGTTGCCGGGGGTAAAGTAGTTGGTCAGCGCCCGCTCGGCGGTGCGCGGCATGTAGACCTTGCCGTCGTGCAGACGCTTAATGAGATCGTCCGGCGTCAGATCGATGATCTCGACGTCATCGGCAATGTCGATGATGGAGTCCGGCACCGTCTCGCGCACGCGGATGCGGGTGATTTGCGAGACGACGTCGTTCAGGCTTTCGACATGCTGGATGTTCAGCGTCGTATAAACGTCGATGCCGCGATCGAGCAATTCCCTGACGTCGAGGTAACGTTTCGGATGGCGGCTGCCCTCGGCATTGCTATGGGCGAGTTCGTCGACCAGCACGAGATCAGGCCGGCGGGCGAGGATTCCGTCGAGATCCATCTCCTGGAGCAGCCGGCCCCTATAGTCGATTTCGACGCTGGGAATGATTTCGAAACCGGCGACGAGCGCCTCGGTCTCCTTGCGGCCGTGGGTCTCGACGACGCCGATGACGACATCGAGGCCATCGGCGATCTTGGCGCGGCCGGAGATCAGCATCTCGTAAGTCTTGCCGACGCCCGGGGCGGCACCGAGAAAGATCTTCAGACGGCCGCGCGTTTCCGCCCGGGCTTTTTCGAGAAGCGCATCGGGCGATGGCCTGCCGGCCTGGTCGCGATTGTCGTCTGGCATGGGTGTGGTCTTTCATGTCGGCGAGGCTTGCTCCACTTTCCCTCATTGCTGTGACGAGCACAGCAATGAGGGAAAGGCTGTGGCCCGCCTACCTTCACTCAGTCATAGAAGCATCAAGCCGCTGGTTCAACGCCAGAACATTGACGGTGGGCTCGCCGAGAAGGCCGAGTTCACGGGCCTGAACGACGCCGTCGACCAGCGCCTTGACCTTGGCCTCGTCCAGGCTTCGCGCCTTGGCGACGCGGGTCACCTGGAAGTAGGCCGCCTCCGGCGAAATATCGGGATCGAGGCCGCTGCCCGACGCGGTGACGAGGTCGGCGGGCACCTCCGAATTCGGGTTCGCCGCCTTGGCGGTCTCGTAATCGTCTTTGACGCGGTCGATCAGTTTCTTGCTGGTCGGGCCGAGGTTCGAGCCGCTGGAGGCAGCGGCATTATAGCCGTCGCCGGCAGCCGAAGGGCGGCCGTGGAAATACTTGTCGCTGCTAAAGGCCTGGCCGATCAGCGCCGAGCCGATCACCTCACCGTTCTTCTCGATCAGGCTGCCGTTCGCCTGGCTGGGAAAGAGGGCTTGGGCAGCACCGGTCATGGCGAGCGGATAAAGAAGCCCGGTGATGGCGGTGGTGGCGACAATCATGACGACGGCCGGGCGAAATTCTTTCAACATTGTTGTTACTCCTTGGAGTGTTTCAGGCGAGGCCGAGGGCTGCGACGGCCATGTCGATCGCCTTGATGCCGATGAACGGGACGATGATGCCGCCGAGGCCGTAGATCAGCAGGTTGCGCGATAAGAGCGCGCCTGCGCCGATCGGACGGTAGCGCACACCTTTCAGCGACAGCGGGATCAGCGCGACGATGATCAGTGCGTTGAAGATGATCGCCGAGAGAATGGCGCTTTGCGGCGTCGAAAGCCCCATGACGTTCAGGACGCCGAGCTGCGGATAGAAGGTCAGGAACATCGCCGGGATGATGGCGAAGTACTTGGCGATGTCGTTGGCGATCGAAAACGTCGTCAGCGCGCCGCGCGTCATCAACAACTGCTTGCCGATCTCGACGATCTCGATCAGCTTCGTCGGGTCGCTGTCGAGATCGACCATGTTGCCGGCCTCGCGGGCGGCGACCGTGCCGGTGTTCATGGCGACGCCGACATCGGCCTGGGCAAGCGCCGGCGCATCGTTGGTGCCGTCGCCGCACATGGCGACGAGCTTGCCCTTGGCCTGTTCCTCGCGCATCAGCGCCAGCTTCATCTCCGGCGTCGCCTGGGCAAGGAAGTCGTCGACGCCGGCCTCGGCAGCGATGGCGGCTGCCGTCAGCGGGTTGTCGCCTGTGATCATCACGGTGCGGATGCCCATGCGGCGCAGCTCGGTGAAGCGCTCGCGGATGCCGCCCTTGACGATGTCCTTCAGCTGGATGACGCCGAGCAGCCTGCCGTCGCGGGCAACGGCCAGCGGCGTGCCGCCCGATTTGGCGACCTCGTCGGCGGTCGACTGCAGTTCGCGCACGACCTCGCTGCCATTCTTTGAAGGCGCGTCGCCATTGACATAGGTCAGCACGGCATCGACCGCACCCTTGCGGATCGAGGCGCCTTCAAGATCGACGCCGCTCATGCGGGTCTGGGCGGTGAAGGGCACGAAGGTCGCCTTGAGGCTCGCCATGTCGCGGCCGCGGATCGCATATTTCTCCTTGGCGAGCACGACGATGGAGCGTCCCTCAGGCGTTTCGTCGGCCAGCGAGGCGAGCTGGGCGGCATCGGCGAGATCCTGTTCGGAGACGCCGCGAACCGGGCGGAAACTCGTCGCCTGGCGATTGCCGAGGGTGATCGTGCCTGTTTTGTCGAGCAGCAGCGTGTCGACATCGCCGGCGGCCTCGACGGCGCGGCCGGACATGGCGAGCACGTTGAAGCGGACCAGGCGGTCCATGCCGGCAATGCCGATAGCCGACAGCAGCGCGCCGATCGTCGTCGGGATCAGGGTGACGAAGAGGGCGACGAGCACGATGATCGGGATCGAGCCGCCGGCATAGATGGCAAAGCTCGGGATCGTCGCGGTGGCGAGCACGAAAATCAGCGTCATGCCGGCCAGCAGGATGTTGAGCGCGATCTCGTTCGGCGTCTTCTGGCGTTCAGCGCCTTCGACCAGCGCGATCATCCGGTCGATGAAGGTCGAGCCGGCCGCCGCGGTGATACGGACACGGATCCAGTCGGACAGCACTTGGGTGCCGCCGGTCACCGCCGAGCGGTCGCCGCCGGATTCGCGGATGACGGGGGCGGATTCGCCCGTGATCGCCGCCTCGTTGACAGAGGCCACACCTTCGATGACTTCGCCGTCCGAGGGAATGATGTCGCCAGCCTCGACGAGCACGACGTCGCCGACCTTGAGGCTGGTGCCCGGCACCATGCGGTAGTCGCTGCCATTGTTGGCAGTCAGCAGCTTGGCCTGGGTCTCGGTGCGCGCCTTGCGCAGCGAATCCGCCTGCGCCTTGCCGCGGCCCTCGGCAACCGCCTCGGCGAAATTGGCAAACAGCACGGTGAACCAGAGCCAGAGATTGATCTGGAAGGAGAAGCCGAGATTGCCGTTGCCGGCCGCGAGGTCGCGCAGGAAAAGCACGGTGGTCAGCACCGAGACCGTGGCCACGACGAACATGACCGGATTTCTGGCAAGTGCCCGTGGGTCAAGCTTCTTGAAGGCGGCGCCCATGGCCGGAATGAGAATGCGACTATCGACGATACTCGCGGATTTTGCCTGGCTCATAAGAGGCTCCAGCTTGGAAAGAGGATGGCGAACCGGATGCCGGTCAGCCCTGTCAAATCGTGAGGATCGCTGCGGCATCACCTCAAAAGGTCTGGCCGGCGATCATCACCAAGTGCTCGACGACGGGGCCGAGCGCCAAGGCCGGGAAGAAGGTCAGGCCGCCGACGATCAGGATAGTGCCGACGAGCAGCCCGACGAAGAGTGGACCATCCGTGGGGAAAGTGCCTGCCGAGGCCGGAACCGTCTTCTTGCCGATCAGCGAGCCGGCGATGGCCAGTGCCGGGATGATGACCAGGAAGCGGCCGGCGAGCATGCCGATGCCGAGCGTCACGTTGTACCAGGGTGTATTGCCTGCCAGCCCGCCGAAAGCCGAGCCGTTATTGGCCGCAGCCGAGGTATAGGCGTAGAGGATTTCGGAGAAGCCATGCGGGCCGGCGGTGCCGATCGAGGCGACGGCGGACGGCAGCACCGTGGCGATCGCGGTGAAAACCAGCATGGCAAGCGGCAAGCAGAGGATGGCGAGAACGGCCATCTTCATTTCCTTCGCCTCGATCTTCTTGCCGAGATATTCCGGCGTGCGGCCGACCATCAGGCCGGCGACGAAGACGGCGACGATGATGAACAGCAGGATACCGTAAAAGCCGGCGCCGACACCGCCGACGATGACTTCGCCGAGCTGCATGTTGATCAACGGAACGAGGCCGCCGAGCGCGGTGAAGCTGCCGTGCATCGCATTGACCGCGCCGCAGGAGGCGGCGGTGGTGATGACCGCAAACAGCGAAGACAGGGCGACGCCGAAGCGGACTTCCTTGCCTTCCATGTTGCCGCCGCCAAGACCGAAGGCGTGCATCGATGGGTTACCAGCGGCTTCCGCCCAATAGGTGACGGTGACGCCGGCGAGGAACAGCACGCCCATCGTCGCAAGGATCGCCCAGCCCTGGCGCTGGTTGCCGACCATGCGGCCAAAGACGTTGGTCAGCGCCGCGCCGATTGCGAAGATCGAAACCATCTGGATGAGGTTGGAGATCGCATCGGGGTTTTCGAAGGGATGGGCCGAATTGGCGTTGAAGAAGCCGCCGCCATTGGTGCCGAGCATCTTGATCGCAAGCTGCGAGGCGACGGGGCCGACGGCGATCGTCTGCTGCGCGCCTTCGAGCGTCGTCGCATTGACATAGGGTCCGAGCGTCTGCGGCACGCCGAGATAGACATAGACAAGCGTCAGCACGATGCAGATGGGCAGCAGCACATAGAAGGTGGCCCTCGTCATATCGACCCAGAAATTGCCGATGGCCTTGCCCGACGTGCGCGCGAAGGCGCGGATGAAGGCAAGTGCGATGGCGATGCCCGTCGCCGCGGAGGCGAAGTTCTGGACGGTGAAGCCAGCCATCTGGGTCAGATAGGACATCGTGCTTTCGCCGCCGTAGTTCTGCCAGTTGGTGTTGCTGACGAAACTGACGGCGGTGTTGAACGAAAGCTCCGGCGGGACGGCCGCCATGCCGGCCGGATTATAGGGAAGGCCGGCCTGCAGGCGCTGCAGCGCATAAAGCACGATGACGCCGAGAAGGTTGAAGAGCAGCATGGCAAAGGCATAGGAGGTCCAATGCTGTTCCTCGCGTTCGCCCGTGCCGGCCATGCGGTAAAGTCGCCGTTCGATCGGAACGAGGACGGGTGACAGGAAAGTGCGCTCGCCGCTGAAGACACGCGTCATGTAGCCGCCGAGCGGTTTGACGAGCACCAGGATGATCCCGCAGTAAAGCAGGATCTGAAGCCATCCGTTGAGGGTCATGGAGGTAAACTTTCAATACCCGGCTGCTTCTCGGTCGCATGCGCGACCTCAGAAGCGCCAGTTCTTTTCAGAAGCGTTCCGGGCGAAGCAGAGCGTAGGTGAGGTAGACAGTGAGAAACACGGTTACGGCACCGCTCAAGACATAATCGAGGGTCATCGTCGTTTCTCCTGTCAAAGCCTGTCGCAGGCTCTTG
Organism: Rhizobium sp. NZLR10; assembly: GCF_019685125.1. Lineage (NCBI taxonomy): Bacteria > Pseudomonadati > Pseudomonadota > Alphaproteobacteria > Hyphomicrobiales > Rhizobiaceae > Rhizobium > Rhizobium sp. NZLR10. The sequence continues at coordinate 181,126 of NZ_JABDWE010000006.1, forward strand.
TGTAGGCAAAGCACAGCGCGAAGAATATGATCGCGGTGCCAAGCAGAATGATATCCATCATGATCGTGACTCCTGTTGTTATTGTTGGAGTCAGACAAGACAAAGGGCGCACACCCTGGGGGGGTCGCCTTTCATGCTTTCTGGCGTGGAGATGATCTTTTCGATCTCTCGGAGATCAATATGGAACCGAAGGGCATAAAGGTTCGAGACGAGCAAGGAGCCGTCAATATAAAAATCTCATAAATGCTTTTCAGCGAGCGAGCTAAGGATCGATCCGGAACCGGTATTGGCCTTGGGCGCTGCGGCCGTCCATCGAGAGGACACGCCAGTCGATGGTATAGAGGCCGGGCGCCATAGCAGGGTCGAGCGGGACCTTGAAGATCGATCCTTCAGGACCGGAGAGAAATGGCTTGCCGGTGGGAAGCGCCAAACCCTCAGCATCGAACAGGATGGCCGTCGAGCGGGCAAGATTGACCGGGCCGGTGAAGGTGAGCGCGAGATTGGCCGGCACCACCCTTTCTTCCTGCTGCGGCGGGAGCGATGCTTGTTCGAGGGCCGCAGACGCCCCACTTGCGGCAAAGAGCAGGGATGCGAACAGACAGAATGACACGATCGATTTCATGATGGTCTTCCTTATCTTGCTGATCCGCATCTGCCCGGAGTCATCATGCTTCCGTGGCGCCGTGCCGGCTCATGGCTAATAACGCTGTCGGTGGCGATTTCGATCCCTCGTCTCGACGACAACACGCACCGGCCGCGGCTGGCGGCCCTTCGGCAGTTCGACAATCGGGTCCACAAGCCGGCGCCAGAATTCCCGCAATGACCTTGATATCGTCAGGCCGCAAGACCGATTTCCGCCGACATTATCGGGATCTTTCTTCATCTCTCTGCCTGTCCTCATGGTCGGGATCTCGTATGGAGAATGTACTCTCCGACGGTCTCGGCTGGAATCATACAGAGGTCTTGGAACACAAATCTTTCGGATTATAGAGGCGGGCATTTCATCGCATGTTGAGCAAAAGCTTAATCTCTAAGATTGAATTGCCGCCCCTTCCCGTCTTATAGTCGCTTCAACGGCACTCGATGAACCGAGGGGCCATAGGGAAGGAAACCGACGATGACCAAAGTCCGTGCGCTTGTCCTCGAGCGCCAGCATGAGCTTGCGCTTCGTGATATCGATCTGCCGCTCGAAACCGGCCCGGGCGAGGTGAAGATCAGGATCCACACCGTCGGTGTCTGCGGTTCCGACGTGCATTATTACACGCACGGCAAGATCGGCCCCTTCGTGGTCAACGCGCCGATGGTGCTCGGCCATGAAGCAGCAGGCACGGTCGTCGAGGTCGGGGCCGGCGTCACGCATCTGAAAGTTGGCGACCGCGTCTGCATGGAGCCTGGCATTCCCGATCCGAATTCCAAGGCAAGCCGGCTCGGCATGTACAATATCGATCCGGCGGTGACCTTCTGGGCGACGCCGCCGGTCCATGGCGTGTTGACGCCGGAGGTCGTGCATCCCGCCAACTACACCTTCAAGCTGCCTGACAATGTCAGCTTCGCCGAGGGCGCCATGGTCGAGCCCTTCGCCGTCGGCATGCAGGCGGCGAGCAAAGCGAAGATTACACCCGGCGATACCGCCGTCGTCCTCGGCGCCGGGCCGATCGGCACGATGGTGGCGATTGCTGCCCTTGCCGGCGGCTGCGCCCGGGCGATCGTCGCCGATCTCGCCCAGCCGAAGCTCGATATCGCCGCGCAATATCAGGGCGTCATTCCGGTCAATATCCGCGAAAAGAACCTGAGCGAAGAGGTCGGCCGGCTGACGGACGGCTGGGGCGCCGATGTCGTCTTCGAATGCTCCGGCTCACCGAAGGCCTGGGAGACGATCATGGCGCTGCCGCGCCCGGGCGGCGTCATCGTCGTCGTCGGCCTGCCGGTCAACCCGATCGGCTTCGACGTTTCGACGGCATCGACCAAGGAGATCCGCATCGAGACGGTGTTCCGCTACGCGCATCAGTATGAGCGCTCGATCGCCCTGCTCGGCTCGGGTCGCGTCGACCTGAAACCGCTGATTTCCGAGACCTTCACATTCGAGGATTCGATCAAGGCGTTTGATCGCGCCGTCGAGGCGCGGCCGAACGACGTAAAGCTGCAGATCGTGATGGAATAGGCCGTCTCATCGCCTTTACGAGCGCCTGGCGCTGAGTTTCATTTTGCGAAAGACCAGAGCCGCGCCTGCGACGACAGCCGCGCCTCCGGCTGCGACCAGCAGATGGCGGTGAAGGGGAAGGTGGCCTAATATCTGTTCGATGCCGTGTCCGAACAGGTAACCGAGCGCCGTGAAAAGCTGCCCCCACACCAGCGCGGCCGCGGCATTCAGGAGGACGAATTTTCCGGTCGGTATCCGTGTCGTGCCGATGACGATGGGGCTGATCGTCCGCAGCCCAACCAGAAAACGAAATGCAAGAATGAAACCGGTGGGATATTTTTCCAAAAGCGCGGTTGCGCGCGCCAGCGCCGGCTTTTCCTTCAGCCGGCGGACGAGGCTCCAGCTAGCCGCGTAACGACCGACGAGGAACCATAGTTGATCGCCGGCGAAAGATCCGGCCGTGGCCGCGAGCGACGCCGACCAATAGGGCAGCAGCCCGCGGTGTGAAATCACGCCGCCAAGGAACGCGGCCGTTTCGCCTTCAAAGGCGGCGCCCAGAAAGATCGCCAGCAGGCCGTAATTCTCGATCAGCAGTTCGATAGACACGCGGGGTCCGCCTCCAGCTGTCGATTTCCAAACATCACAGCTAAACCGGCTTCAGATCGCCAAGCAGCGTTGGAATCAACTCCGATACCGTCGGATGGATCGGTACCGACCATTGCAATGCCGGATAGGTCGTTCCCGCATTCATCGCATCGATCAAGCCGTGGATCACCTCGTCGCCCTCGATGCCGAGGATCGCCGCGCCGAGAATCTGCTTGGTCTCGGCATCGGCGATCACCTTCATGAAGCCCTTGGTCTCGCCGCGCTCGTTGGCGCGGCCAACCCGGCTCATCGGCCGGGTCGATACCATGATCTTGCGGCCGGAGGCGCGCGCCTGCTTCTCCGTCATGCCGACGCGGCCGAGTGGCGGGTCGATATAGAGCGCATAGGCCGGGATGCGGCTTGAAACCTTGCGGTCGTCGCCGTCGAGGAGATTGGCAGCGGCGATCTCGAAATCATTGTAGGAGGTGTGGGTGAAAGCGCCGTGGCCGTTGCAGTCGCCGAGCGCCCAGATGCCCTCGATATTGGTGGCGAGCCTGTCATCGACCGCGATGAAGCCGCGTTTGTCGGTGATGACGCCCGCGGCATCGAGGCCGAGATCGTCGGTGTTCGGCTTGCGGCCGGTGGCGATCAGCACATGGCTCGCATCGATCTTCGCCGGGCCGGCGGTGACGCTCACCCCGCTGCCGTTTCTGGCGAAGGCGATATTGCCGGCGTCGGTGTGGATGCCGATGCCTTCCGAGCGCAGGATGTCGGCGATCGCATCCGATATATCCTCGTCCTCGCGCGATGCGAGCTTCGGGCCATGCTCGATGACGCTGACGTCAGTGCCGAAGCGGCGATACATCTGCGCGAATTCCAACCCGATATAGCTGCCGCCGATCACCACGAGATGCCGGGGCAGCGTGTCGAGATGGATGATCGAGGTGCTGGTGAGGTAATCGATATCATTGATGCCTGGGAGCTCGGGGATGACGGGCCGCGCGCCGACATTGAGGAAGATGCGCGGCGCGGTCAGCGTCTCGCCATCGACGCTGACGGTGTTGGGGCCCTCGAAGCGGGCATGGCCGTAGATGATGCTCATGCCGTCCATGCTGCCCAACCAATCGATCAGGCCGTTGCGGGCATTCATCGTGACTTTTTCGGCGCGGGCTCTGACCACCTTCATGTCGACGGCGATCGCGCCGGGGATCCTGACACCATAAGCGGCGCCGCTTCTTGCGACATGGGCGGCGCGGGCGCTGGCGACCAGCGTCTTCGTCGGCATGCAGCCGGCATTGACGCAGGTGCCGCCGAGGAATTTTCGCTCGATCAGCGCCACCTTCATGCCCTTTTCGACCATGCGGGCGGCAAGCGACGGGCCGGCCTGGCCGGCGCCGATCACGATAGCGTCGAAGCTTTTCATCCGACGGCCCCCACGATCAGCACCGCGCCGATGACGGCGACGGCATCCTCGATGAGGGCGGCTGGCAGGTCCTTGCCGAAGGAGGCGGCAAGCCGGCTGCGGAGGGCAGCGCCGCCATAGGTGCCGATGACGGCGCCAATTACGCCGGCGATCAGCCCGCCGAACAACAGGCTGCTGGCCGCACCGATGGTTGCGCCTGCCAGCGCGCCGGCGACGATGCGGGCGCCGAACTGCATCGGCACCTTGCGCGACGGCGTCGACGGCAACTGGTCGGCGATCAGTTCGACGACGGCGAGAACCGTGAAGATCCACGGCGTCCACTTGTAACCCATGAAGGCAAGCGGCGTCTGCGAGACGTCGAACCAGCCAAGTGCCGCACCCCAGGCGACGGCGGCCGGCGCCGTCATGGTGCGAAGGCCGGCAACGACACCGATCAGCAATGCAAGAAGCAGAAACATGCGATCCCCCTCTTTGCCGGCTTTGTGCCGCGAGAGGAAAGGTTGCACATTGTCAGGCGCCTGGCAATTCGCCTTGACGGGCCGGTGAATTAGTTCGCGAAAGCCGCGATGCCGGTGATCGCCCGGCCGATGATCAGCGCATGGATGTCGTGCGTACCCTCATAGGTGTTGACCACTTCGAGATTGACGAGATGGCGGGCGATGCCGAATTCGTCGGAAATGCCGTTGCCGCCGAGCATGTCGCGGGCGGCGCGCGCAATCTCCAGCGCCTTGCCGCAGCTGTTGCGCTTGAGGATCGAGGTTAGTTCCACGGGCGGATGGCCTTCCTCCTTCATGCGGCCAAGCCGCAGGCAGCCCTGCAGGCCGAGCGAGATCTCCGCCGCCATGTCGGCGAGCTTCTTCTGGATCAGTTGATTGGCGGCGAGCGGCCGGCTGAACTGCTTGCGCTCCAGCGTGTATTGCCGTGCCCTGGCATAACAATCCTCGGCAGCACCGAGCGCGCCCCAGGCGATGCCGAAACGGGCCGAATTCAGGCAGGTGAACGGGCCCTTGAGGCCGGTGACGCCGGGCAGAAGATTTTCCTCGGGCACGAAGACCCCGTCCATCACCACTTCACCGGTGATCGAGGCGCGCAAGCCCACCTTGCCGTGGATGGCGGGAGCCGAAAGCCCTTTCCAGCCCTTTTCGAGGATGAAGCCGCGGATGAGGCCGTCCTCGGTCTTGGCCCAGACGACGAAGATATCGGCGATCGGCGCATTGGATATCCAGGTCTTCGAGCCGGTGAGGCTGTAGCCGCCGTCGACTTTTTTCGCGCGTGTCGCCATCGAGCCGGGGTCGGAGCCGTGATCGGGTTCGGTCAGGCCGAAGCAGCCGATCCATTCGCCGATGGCGAGTTTCGGCAGGTATTTCAGCTTCTGTGCTTCGGAGCCGAATGTTTCGATCGGCACCATGACCAGCGAGGACTGCACGCTCATCATCGAGCGGTAACCGCTATCGACCCGTTCGACTTCGCGGGCGATCAGGCCGTAGGCGACGTAACCGAGACCGGCGCCGCCATACTCAGGCGAGATCGTCGGGCCGAGCAGGCCGAGTTCGCCCATTTCGCGGAAGATCTGAGGATCGGTCTTTTCATTGCGGAAGGCGTCGAGAACGCGGGGCGCAAGTTTTTCCTGCGCATAGGCATGGGCCGTATCCTGCACCATGCGCTCCTCGCTGGTGAGCTGCTCCACCAGGCGGAACGGGTCGGCCCAGTCGAAAACCTCGCGCGTATGCTGCATGTCGGCGTCTCCTCACCCTTGAACTCAGGCTTGCCTCGCTCAAGCTCGCATAGACCCGCCAGCCGACCGCGTCAACAGAAGGCGGCCGTATCGAAAAGACAGCGCCCGCCATCTTTTCAAAAGCGTCGGCATGATCCACTTTGCCGGCGATCGATTCTGGAATGAGGAGACGGAAATGTCGTCAAGCGATCTGTTCGTATCGGCCGAAGGCGCCGAATGGGTCAACCCCGAGCCCGGCGTCGTCAGGCGCATCATGACCTATCTGCCTGAGATGATGATGGTGGAAGTGGCCTTCGAAAGCGGCGCTGTCGGTGCTGCTCATTCGCATCCGCACATCCAGGCAAGTTATGTCGCCGAGGGCAGCTTCGAAGTGACGATCGACGGCCGGACTGAGGTGCTGCGCCAGGGCGGCAGCTTCATCGTGCCCCCCAATCTCGTCCACGGCGTGAAGGCGCTGGAAAAGGGTCGGCTGATCGATGCATTCACCCCGCACCGGGCCGAGTTTCTCAAATAGTCAAGTTTCGGCTTCGGACCGGCGCGGCGCGCCTGCGGCGGTGACGTAGGGCGGCACGAAGCGCACATCCTCGCCGCGCACCGCCTCGCGCAGGAAATCGATGACGGCGCGAACGCGCGGCGCCTGTTTCAGGTCGCGATGGCAGGTGATCCAGTATTGGCGCTTGAGGTCGATTTCCTCGGGCAGCACGCGCACGAGCTCGGGATAACGGCTGGCGAAGAAGTAGGGCAGGATGCAGAGGCCGAGGCCGTTTCGGGTGGCGGTGAGCTGCGCGAAGATGCTGGAACTCTGGAATTGCGGCTTGATGCGCGGATGCACATCGCTCAGATAATCCAGGCCCGGCGCGAAGATCATTTCCTCGATATAGCTGACGAAGGGATGGCCGAGCAGGTCCTCGCGGCAGGTGATCTCAGGCGCCTTTGCCAGATAGTCGCGCGAGCCGTAGATCTGCAGGTGATAATCGGTCAGCTTCTCGGCAAAATAAGGCCCGCCCTTCGGCTCGTCGAGCACGACGGAAAGATCGGCGTCCTTGCGCGACAGCGACATGATCTGCTGGATCGTCACCAGTTCCAGCGCCAAGTGCGGATGCTGGGCGGCAAACCGCGGCAGCACGGTCGCGAAGAAGAAATTGGCAAAACCTTCAGGCGCGCTGAGGCGCACGAGGCCGCGCTGCGCCATCGAGCCGTCGGCGAGATCGGCGCGCAGCCGCTCGGTCTCCTGCTCCATCCGCTCGGCTGTCTCGATGAAACGCGTGCCCATGGCGGTCAGCACATAGCCGCGCGGATTGCGCTCGAAGAGCTTGACCTTGAGGGTGAATTCCAGCCGGTCGATGCGGCGCGAGACCGTGGCATGGCTAGAGCGCAACTGCCGGGCCGCCGTCGAGAGCTGTCCAGTGCGGGCTACGGCTAGAAAAAACTGCAGATCGTCCCAAGTAAACTGCGGTGGATTGTTCATGGCGATCCCCTCTGTTCAAAAATGAACAGATACTGTTTGGAATTAGTTGTAAATCACCCGTTGCCTCAAGGCGGAATTTCCTTGATCGTAGGCTAAGGGTCGGCCGCTCCGAGGAGTGCGGCTGGCCAAATCTGAACAGATCCGCAATCTGGCCAATCTCTGGGAGGAGAGAATATGCGTAAGAATCTCATTGCATCAGTTGCATTTCTGCTTGCAAGCAGCACTGCGGTGCTCGCGCAGAGCGCGACCGACGGCAAGGTCAAGATCGGCATCCTGAACGACCAGTCGGGTGTCTATGCCGATTTCGGCGGCAAGTCTTCCGTCGAGGCTGCCAAGATGGCGGTCGAGGATTTCGGCGGCAAGGTGCTTAATGTGCCGATCGAGATTGTCGATGCCGACCACCAGAACAAACCGGATATTGCCTCCAACATCGCCCGCCAATGGTACGACACCGAGCAGGTGGATGCGATCATGGAATTGACGACCTCGTCGGTGGCGCTCGCCGTGCAGGCTATCGCCAAGGAGAAGAAGAAGATCGACATCGTCACCGGTGCGGCGACGACCGATCTCACCGGCAAGGCCTGCTCGCCTTACGGGTTCCATTGGGCCTACGACACGCATGCGCTTGCCGTCGGCACCGGCGGCGCCCTCGTCAAGCAGGGCGGCGACAGCTGGTTCTTCCTGACCGCCGACTATGCCTTCGGTTATTCGCTGGAACAGCAGACCAGCGATTACGTCAAGGCGAGCGGCGGCAAAGTCGTCGGCGCCGTCCGCCATCCGCTGTCGACCCAGGACTTCTCGTCCTTCCTGCTGCAGGCGCAATCATCCGGCGCCAAGGTGATCGGTCTCGCCAATGCCGGCCTCGACACCTCGAATGCCATCAAGCAGGCGGCCGAATTCGGCATCACCCAGGGCGGCCAGCATCTGGCGGCGCTGCTCTTCACGCTCGCCGAAGTGCATGGTCTTGGCCTCGAGGCGGCACAGGGGCTGACGCTGACGGAAGGTTTTTACTGGAACCGCGACGACGAAAGCCGCGCCTTCGCCAAGAAGTTCTTCGCCCGCACCGGCAAGATGCCGAACATGATCCACACCGGCACCTATTCGGCAGTGACGCAATATCTGAAGGCGGTGCAGAAGGCCGGCACCGACGAAACGGAAGCCGTCGCCAAGCAGCTGCATGAAATGCCGGTCGACGACGTCTTCGGCCGCGGTGGCACGGTCGGCGCCAATGGCCGGATGATCCACGACATGTACCTGCTGCAGGTCAAGAAGCCGGCTGAAAGCAAGGAGCCGTGGGATTATTTCAACGTGCTTGCCACCATTCCCGGCAAGGAAGCCTATATCGATCCCGCCAAGAGCGGTTGCGATCTGGTGAAGTGAGCGCAATGGCGGTTTCCGCAATTGAAACGCAGGAAAAGCCGCGGGTGGTATTGTCCGCCCGCGGCCTGCGCCGCGATTTCGGCGGCTTCACGGCCGTCAAGAACGTCGATCTCGACGTGCATGATGCGAGCGTGCATGCGCTGATCGGCCCAAACGGCGCCGGCAAGACGACGGTGTTCAACCTGCTGACCAAGTTCCTGCAGCCGACATCGGGCACGATCACGCTGATGGGCACCGATATCACCAAGACGCCGCCAGACAGGGTGGCGCGCATGGGGTTGGTGCGGTCCTTCCAGATCTCGGCGGTCTTCCCGCACTTAAGCGTTCTCGACAATGTGCGGGTGGCGCTGCAGCGGCCGAACAATCTTTCCACCCAGTTCTGGCGGCCGCTCTCGGCGCTCGACCGGCTGAACGCGCGCGCCGAGCAACTGCTTGCCAGCGTCGGGCTTTCCAAGGAGCGCGATCAGATCGCCGCCGATCTCTCCTATGGCCGCAAGCGCGTGCTGGAGATCGCCACCACGCTGGCGCTCGATCCCAAGGTGCTGCTGCTCGACGAACCGATGGCCGGCATGGGGCTTGAGGATGTCGCCGTCGTCTCATCCATCATCCGCGACGTCGCCCGCGACCGGGCGGTGCTGATGGTCGAGCACAATCTCTCCGTCGTCGCCAATATCTGCCAGCATGTCACCGTGCTGCAGCGCGGCGAAATCCTCGCCGAGGGCGACTACGCCACAGTCAGCCAGGACGAGCGCGTGCGCGTCGCCTATATGGGCACGGAGGAGCATTGATGGTCGCTCTCCTCGAAGTCCAGGGACTGAACGCCTGGTACGGCGAAAGCCACGTCCTGCACGGTGTCGACATGCGAGTGGCCGAAGGCGAGACGATCACCATTCTCGGCCGCAACGGCGTCGGCAAGACGACGACATTGCGCACCATCACCGGCATCGTGCGGTCCCGCAAGGGCAGGATCAGCTTTGCCGGCAGCGACATGATGCAGGTGCCGCTGCACAGGACGGCCCACCGCGGCATCGGCTTCGTGCCGGAGGAGCGCGGCATCTTCTCGACGCTGACGGTCTCGGAAAACCTGCTGCTGCCGCCGGTCGTGGCGAAGGGCGGCATGACGCTTGACGAGATCTACGAACTCTTCCCCAATCTCTACGAACGCCGCAGCAGCCCCGGCACTAAACTTTCCGGCGGCGAACAGCAGATGCTGGCGATCGCCCGGATACTGCGCACCGGCGTCAGGTTGCTTATTCTCGACGAACCGACGGAGGGACTTGCCCCCGTCATCGTCCAGCGTATCGGCGAGGTGCTGCAGACCCTGAAAGGACGCGGCATGACGATCCTGCTGGTCGAGCAGAACTTCCGTTTCGCCAGCCGTATTGCCGATCGCTTCTATCTGATGGATCATGGGCAGATGGTGTCGGAATTCCCGGTCGGCGAACTGCCGCAGCGCATGGATACGCTGCACAAGGTTCTGGGAGTATGACCAGATGACGATGATCTTCGGCATTCCCCTGCAGGCGTTGCTCGGCCAGCTGTTGATCGGCCTGATCAACGGCTCGTTCTATGCGCTGCTCAGCCTCGGCCTTGCCATCATCTTCGGCTTGCTCAGGGTGATCAACTTCGCCCATGGCGCGCAGTACATGCTCGGCGCCTTTGTCGCCTATCTGCTGCTGACCTATGCCGGCATCGGCTACTGGCCGTCGCTGATCCTGGCGCCTGTCATCGTCGGCCTTGCCGGTGCGATCATCGAGCGGCTGTTCCTGCGGCGGCTCTACGATCTCGATCCGCTCTACGGCCTGCTCTTCACTTTCGGGCTGGCGCTCGCGGTCGAGGGCACCTTCCGTTATCTCTATGGCTCGTCCGGCCAGCCCTATGCGACGCCGGCCGCACTGGCAGGCGGTGCCAATCTCGGCTTCATGTTCCTGCCGATCTATCGCGGCTGGGTGGTCGTCGTCTCGCTCGTCGTCTGCCTCGGCACATGGCTGCTGATCGAGAAGACCAAGCTCGGCGCCTATCTCCGCGCCGCCACCGAAAACGCGACACTGGTGCAGGTCTTTGGCGTCAACGTGCCGGTGCTGCTGACGCTCACCTACGCGCTCGGCGCCGGCCTCGCCGCCTTTGCCGGCGTGCTGGCCGCGCCGATCTACCAGGTCTCGCCGCTGATGGGCTCGAACATGATCATCGTCGTCTTCGCCGTGGTGGTCGTCGGCGGCATGGGATCGATCATGGGCGCGATCATCACCGGTTATGTGCTCGGCATCGCCGAGGGCCTGACCAAGGTCTTTTATCCCGAGGCTTCCAACATCGTCATCTTCGTCATCATGGCGATCGTGCTTCTCATCAGGCCTGCGGGCCTCTTCGGCCGGGATGCCTGACATGACCGACATCACCGACACCATTCAAACGGAAAAAAGCCGAACCGCCCTTTCGGTGCAGGCGGGCTTCCTCGCCATTGGGCTTTTGCTCCTGCTGCTCGCGCCGTTCTTCTTCTATCCGATCTTCCTGATGAAGCTGCTGTGCTTCGCGCTGTTTGCCTGCGCCTTCAACCTGCTGCTCGGTTATACCGGCCTGCTGTCCTTCGGCCATGCCACCTTCTTTGGCGGGGCCGCCTATTTCACCGCCTATACGGTGAAGGAATGGGGGCTGCCGCCGGAGCTCGGCATTCTGATCGGGGTGGCGGGTGCGGCGTTTCTCGGGTTGGTGATGGGCTTCTTCGCCATCCGCCGCCAGGGGATTTATTTCGCGATGATCACGCTGGCGCTGTCGCAGATGTTCTTCTTTTTCTGCCTGCAGGCAAAATTCACCGAAGGCGAGGACGGCATCCAATCGGTGCCGCGCGGCCATCTCTTCGGCTTCATCGATCTGAACAGCTCGACCAACATGTATTATTTCGTGCTGGCGGTTTTCATGATCGGCGTGCTGATCATCTGGCGTTTCATCAACTCGCCCTTCGGCATGATCCTGAAATCAATCCGCGAGAACGAAAATCGGGCTGTCTCGCTCGGCTATTCCGTCGCGCGTTACAAGCTCGGCGCCTTCGTCATGTCGGCAGCCCTTGCCGGGCTTGCGGGCGCGGTAAAATCGATCGTCTTCCAGTTTGCGACGCTGACCGACGTCGCCTGGCAGATGTCGGGCGAGGTGATCCTGATGACGCTGCTCGGCGGCATCGGCACGCTGATCGGCCCGCTCTTCGGCGCCGGGCTGGTGGTGGCGTTGGAAAACTACCTCGCTACCTCGGAATTTCCGGTGACGATCATCACCGGCATCGTCTTCATGGTCTGCGTGCTGATCTTTCGTCGCGGCATCATCGGCGAATTCTACGCCTCGCGGCTGGGGCGCAAACTGGGATTCGTCTATCGCCGCTGAGCGGGCGAACCTCTTCCCGTCCCGCGGGGAGAGGGAAGCGGCAGGCATCTGAGGTTTCGTGTGGGGCACATGGATCATTACGACTATATTATCATCGGGGCAGGCAGCGCCGGCTGTGTGCTCGCCAACCGGCTGTCAGCCGATGGCAGGAGCCGGGTGCTGCTGCTCGAAGCCGGCGGCAGCGACAATTACCACTGGATCCACATTCCTGTCGGTTATCTCTATTGCATCAACAATCCGCGTACCGACTGGTGTTTCACCACGGCGCCTGAAGCCGGGTTGAACGGCCGGGCGCTGAGCTATCCGCGCGGCAAGGTGCTCGGCGGCTCCTCTTCGATCAACGGCATGATCTATATGCGCGGCCAGGCGCGTGATTACGATCTCTGGCGGCAGATGGGCTGCAGCGGTTGGGGTTGGGACGATGTCCTGCCCTTCTTCCGCAAGTCCGAGGATTTTTATCGCGGCGAAGACGAGATGCACGGCGCTGGCGGCGAATGGCGGATCGAGAAGGCGCGGGTGCGCTGGGCCGTGCTCGACGCTTTCCAGCAGGCGGCGAAGGAGGCAGGCATTCCGGAGACCGCAGATTTCAACCGCGGCAGCAACGAAGGTTCCGGCTATTTCGACGTCAACCAGCGTTCCGGCATTCGCTGGAACACCTCGAATGCCTTCCTGCGCCCGGCGATGCGACGTTCTAACCTGACCGTGCTGACCAAGGCGCAGGTTCGGCGGCTGCTGGTCGAGGAGGGCGTCGTTGCCGGCGTCGAATTCCAGCATCGCGGCGAGCCGCAACGTGCTTATGCGGCAAAGGAGACCATTTTGTCAGCCGGGTCGATCGGCTCGCCGCATATCCTGGAATTGTCCGGCATCGGCAAGGGTGAGGTTCTCCGGCAGGCGGGCGTCGATGTCGTCACTGAGGTGAAGGGTGTCGGCGAGAACCTGCAGGACCATCTGCAGCTGCGTCTGGCCTACAAGGTGACGGGCGTTCCGACGCTGAACGAAAAGGCGACAAAGCTGATCGGCAAGGCGGCGATCGGGCTCGAATACCTCGTCCGCCGCTCCGGGCCGATGGCGATGGCGCCGAGCCAGCTCGGTATCTTCACCCGATCGGGTCCGGACCGGGAAACGCCCGATCTGCAATATCACGTGCAGCCGGTATCGCTGGAGAAGTTCGGCGATCCCGTCCATCCTTTCCCGGCAATCACCGCGAGCGTCTGCAATCTGAGGCCCGAAAGCCGCGGATCGGTGCACCTGTCGAGCCCGGATTTCGCCGCCCAGCCGACGATCAGCCCGAAATACCTCTCGACACAGCGCGATCGTGACATAGCTGTCCGTTCGATACGGTTGACGCGCAAGATCGTCGCGCAGCCGTCGTTCGCCCGATTCAGGCCGGAGGAGTTCAAGCCGGGGCCTAGCTATCAGACGGAAGCCGATCTGGAGCAGGCGGCGGGCGAAATCGGCACGACGATCTTCCATCCCGTCGGTACCTGCCGCATGGGCGCCGACAGGGACAGCGTCGTCGATCCCCGGCTGCGCTTCCGGGCGCTTGGCAAGCTCAGGATCGCCGACGCCTCGGTAATGCCGTCGATCACCTCGGGCAACACCAATTCGCCGACGATCATGATCGCCGAAAAGGCGGCAGCGATGATCCTCGAAGACAATCGATAGGAGAAGACCATGGCAAAGATCGCATTCATCGGGCTTGGCAATATGGGTGGGCCGATGGCGGCCAATCTGGTCAAAGCAGGCCACGAGGTCCTCGGTTTCGATCTCGCGGCCTCCGTGCTGAAGGCGGCCGAGGACAGCGGCGTCAAGCCGGCAAGCCATGCCAGCCAGGCGGTCAAGGACGCCGAGATCGTCATCACAATGCTGCCGCAGGGCAGGCACGTGCTGACGGCCTGGACGGATATCCTGCAGACCGCGGCGCAGGGCACACTGGTCATCGATTGCTCGACGATCGATGTCGAGAGCAGCCGCAAGGCGCATGAGATGGCCAAGGCCGCAAGCTGCCTTTCGCTCGACGCGCCCGTCTCCGGCGGCACCGGCGGGGCGAGCGCCGGCACACTGACCTTCATGGCGGGCGGCTCGGACGAGGCCTTCGCCAGAGCAAAACCCATTCTCGAGGCGATGGGCAAGAAGATCGTCCATTGCGGCGAGGCCGGTGCCGGCCAGGCGGCAAAGATCTGCAACAACATGATCCTCGGCATCTCGATGGTCGGCGTCTGCGAGGCCTTCGTGCTCGCCGAAAAACTCGGCCTCTCGCACCAGGCGCTGTTCGACGTCGCCTCGACCTCATCCGGCCAGTGCTGGTCGATCAATACCTATTGCCCGGTGCCCGGGCCGGTGCCGACGTCGCCGGCCAACAACGACTACAAACCGGGTTTTGCCGCGGCGCTGATGCTGAAGGATCTGAGACTCTCGCAGGAGGCGGCGCTGGCGAGCGGTGCCTCAACGCCGATGGGTGCCGAAGCGGCCCAGCTTTTTGCGCTCTTCGAAAAGCAGGGCAACGGCGGCAGGGATTTTTCCGCCATCATCGAGATGTTCCGCGAGAAGGTGTAAGCGACCAGCTAGAGCGGTTCAGCTTTTGATGGAAGCGCAGAACCACTCTAACCTTTTGTTTTAACGCAATTCCGGACGGAAAACCGCTTCGCACTTTTCCTGGAATTGCTTTATAAGAGATAGCTGACCGGCTCGTTTCGAACCGGATGGGGAAAGACACCCATACCGACGCCGAAAATCGACTGCAGCGTCTCGGCCTGCATGATCTCCATGGGCGTGCCCTCGGCGGTGATCCGGCCGCGATTGAGCGCGATGATCGCGTCGCAGTAGCGTGCGGCAAGGTTGATGTCGTGCAACACGATGATGACGGTCAGCCCGCGTTCATGGCTGAGTTCCTGCACCAGCGAGAGGACGCTTGCCTGATGGGCAAGGTCGAGCGCCGAGGTCGGCTCGTCGAGTAACAGGCAGCGGGCGTCCTGGGCGAGCATCATGGCGATCCAGGCACGCTGGCGCTCGCCGCCGGACATGTTGGCGACGAGACGATCGGCAAAATCGTCAAGCTCGGTGCGGGCAATTGCCTCCTCGACCATGTTGCGATCCGTCGCGGTGAAGCGGCCAAGCGTGCCGTGCCAGGGAAAACGGCCGAGCGCCACGAGTTCCCGCACGGTCATGCCGTCGGTCGCCGGCGTGAATTGCGGCATGTAGGCGACGTGCCGGGCAAATTCCCGGGCGCCCCAATCGCCCGCCCGTTTGCCGTTGAAGGCGATGGCGCCGGATTTCGGCGCGACCTGGCGGGCGATGATCTTCAAAAGCGTGCTCTTGCCGGAACCGTTCGGCCCCACCAGACCGTAGATGCGGCCCTGCTCGAGCGTCAGGTCGATGCCATGCAAGATGGATTTCGGCCCGATGGCATAATCGACTCCCGACAGGTCAAGGAAAGGCGAAGGCATGGTCTGCTCCGGGTTCGGTGTCGCACGGGTTCGAGAGGGCAAGCCCTCCCTTTCCCTGCAAAACTTAACCTGAATTGTCAACTTATGCTTTCTGTCCGACACGGTTCCGCGCGCCGACCGGATGCGGTGACATCCTCCCGTGGGCTTCAAATCAACACTTCGACACCGAGAAACTTAGCCTGCTGTCGCCGAACAGGATATCGATCTCGCCGGGTTCGGTCAGTTCGACCGCGCCGCTCAACGTGCCGGTCGTGATCAGCGCGCCTGCCTTCAGCGATGTCTCTGGGCGCAAGCCATCATTGGCGTAATCGACGAGCCAGGTGAGAACGTCGCCCTTCGGATGCTGCGCCGGGCCATCATAGATCGTGCGGCCGGCATGGGTGACCTTGAGCGGCGTGCCACCGGCTTTGTCGACAAAGCTTTTTTCGAGCTTCGGGCCGAGCACATAACCGCTATTGCCGAGCCGGTCGGCGACGAACAGCAGGAAGGAAACGCCGCCGCTTTCCCTGAGGGCGCTGACCAGCAGTTCGGCGCCGAGATAGGCAGCGGAGATCGCTTCGACCACGTCGGCGCGGCTGTAGGGAGCACCCGGGCGGATCGGCAGGTCCTTGCCGAGACGGACGGCGATCTCGGTCTCGAATTTCAGGCCCGGATACCAGGGGATGCTGGCGCCGGCGGCAGCCTCGGCATAGGGATGCAGGGGAGCAGTAACCGCCTGGCCCTGCGGCGAGACCGTCACTTTCCAGGCATTGCTGGAGATGCCATCTGCGGCGGCAAGGAAATTCTGCGCTTCCATCGCCTGATGCAGATCGGCCGGCAGGGTGAAACTGCCGGTTTCCTCCTGCCTGCCGGCCTGGCGCAGGCTGTGAAACCTGACTGCGAGCCCGCGCGGATCGAATGTCTCTGTCATGCTGTCTCCTCGACTTGGTTTTCGAGGGGCACACTAACCGCAAGGCAGGGGCGAGCAAGACCGTTCTTGGGCCGTATTTGGAAAGACTCTTATTCCATCGCCGCGTACCAGTGATCGCGATACGCCGAGAGCCCTGGGATCTCGGTCGGCGGAACATGCGTCTCGGCACCCGATAACGGCCGGATGCCGGTGAGGAGGGCCGCGCCCTGGCTGGTGCCGGTTGTACCAGGAACGGCCATGACCTCGCGGCCGGTAAGGGCGGCAAGCAGCTTGAGATAGGTCTCGTTCAGGGCAAAAGGCCCTTCGACGATGACGGGGCCTTTGGCGCCAATCAGCCCGAGGCAGGCATCGGTCATCAAAGCGAGATAGAGGCAGGCCGTGGCATAACGCTCCTCGCGGCTTGCCTGCTCGGCGCCGATCCAGCGGCTCACCTTTCCCGGAAACGGCCCGGAACCGGGGCCGATATTGGGCAACAGCATCATGCCTTTACCGATGACAGGGCCGATCGCCGCCTGGGCCGCCTTTTCGTCGACAGGACCGATCTCGGCCGAAAGGATTTCGAATTCCCGCCCGCCCATGAAACGCGAGGAGGGAACGGCCCGGCCATAGGCATCGACATTGGCGAGCGCGTCGCGTTTTTGATCGAGATGATCGAGGTCGCCGCCGACGCCGAAATTGATGACCCAGGTGCCTGTGGAGACGACGGCGAAGGGTGCTTCCCGATGGACCAGATGCGGCAGCAGCGAGGCATTGGAATCGTGAATGCCGCAATAGACCGGCACGGGTGCTGCAAGGCCGAGCTCGGTGGCGATCTCGGGCAGGACCGGGCCGAGCGCATCGAAGGCGGAGCGGATCGGCGCCATCAGCGCGCGAATGCCGAGCCTGTCGACCAGCGAGGAATAGTCGCCGGCCTTCGGGTTCCAGAGGTCGGTATGGCAGCCGAGCGAGGTCAGCTCATTGGCGGCGATACCGGTCAGCCGCGCCGTCCAATATTGCGCATAGGTGAGGATGGTGGCCACCCTGGCGAATTCCTCGGGAAAGGCGGTCTTCTGATGGTGCAGCTGCGCGCCGATATTGAGGCCCATCGCGAGGCGTGGGGAGAAGGTTTCGTCGAAGGCGGGACGCAAGGCCGTATAGGCATCACGAATTTCCTGCGGATATTCGTGTTCGTAGTCGATCACAGGCATGGCGAGCGTGCCGTCCCCGCCAAGCAGCGCGGCGGCGGCGCCATGGGTGGTGACCGAGATGGCATCGAAACCCGTTTCCCCCGCAAGCCTCTTCAGCGCATCGAGCGCAAAGGACCAAAGCGCCTCAATGTCGTAATGCGGGTAGGGACCGGTTTTGATCGCGATGTTCGGGCGCTTCAGGACGGCGATCTCGGCGCCGGTTTCGCTGTCGAGCACGACGACCTTGGCATTGGTCTTGCCGATGTCGAGTACGGCGATGCGGCGATAGGAGGTGGCGTTCATGGCATATGGAAGAGCGTGACGAGGTCGCTTTGCACCGGCGAATTGTCCGGGTTGGTCGCCATGATATCGGCCATGTGCGCCCACCATTTCTTCATGACCGGATGCTCCGGCAGGCTTGCCATGGTGTGATCGGCGGGCCGCGTCAACACGCCAAACAGCGTGTTGGTCTCGCGGTCAAGATGGATGGAATAGTCGCTGGCGCCCGACCTATGCAGGAGATCGACCAATTCCGGCCAGATTTCGTCATGTCGCTTGCGGTATTCGGCTTCCATGCCGGGATTGAGCTGCATCTGGAAGGCGTGTTTTTCTCTGGTCATCGGGAGCTCATGAGCTTGACGCGGCGGGCGATGATCGGGATGGCGATGGTAATGATCAAAAGCAGGCCGATGAAGATCGACATGACGATGCCGGGCACGTTCAACAGGCCAAGGCCGAAGGTGACGAGGCCCATGACGAAGGCGGCGATGACGACGCCGCCGATCGTGCCGGAGCCGCCGAGGATCGAGATGCCGCCGAGCACGACCATGGTGACGACTTCGAGCTCCCAGCCTTGGGCGATCGACGGCCGGGTCGAGCCGAGGCGTGAGGTGAGGCAGATGGAGGCGACACCGCTCATGACGCCGGTTAGCAGGAAAAGGATGAATTTGACGCGCTCGACCGGGATGCCGGAGAAGCGGGCAGCGAAATCATTGTTGCCGATCGCATAGACCTGCCGGCCGAAATTCGTCGCGTGCAGCAGGATGGCGAACAGGATCGCCAGCACGAAGAACAGCACGAATTCGAAGGAGAATACCCAGACGACGTAGCCCTGGCCGAAATAGGCGAAGTCGGCGGGGTATTTGCCATAGGCTTGGTCGCCAAGCACGATATAGGAAATGCCGCGGAAAAGGCTCATCGTGCCGATGGTGACGACGATCGACGGCAGTTTCAGTACCGAGACCAGCACGCCGTTAAAGGTGCCGCAGGCAAGGCCGGTGCCGATGCCGATCAGAACCAGGCCCGGTGTGCCGATGCCGGCTTGCGCTGCCGCCCCCATCGCCGTCGAGGCGAGCGCGATAATCGCGGCGACCGAGAGGTCGATCTCGCCCGATATGACGAGCAGCGCCATGGCAAAGGCGATCATTGCCTTTTCTGTGAAGTTGAAGGTGGCGTCCGAAAGGTTCCAGGCGTCGAGGAAATAGGGCGAAGCCAGGGAATTGAAGATGAAGATCAGGATCGCGACGGCAAAGAGCAGCACTTCCCAGCTGGCGGCGATGCGGCGGAAGGGCGTGCCGAGACGATCGGGGATGACCCGCTTTTCGCGTGTGGGCACGGTGCTCATGCTGCGACCTCCGTTCTGATCTCGGCTGCGGCGCGGTCGCGCAGGATGATGCGGCCGCGGTTGCGCTCGCGCCTGGCGTTGAAGGCGACGGCGAGAATGATGACGGTTCCGGAGATCGCCATCTGGGTGAAGGGTGAAATGCCGATGACCGGCAGCGCGTTCTTGATGACGCCGAGGAAGAGTGCGCCGAGCACGGTGCCGGCGACCGAGCCGACGCCGCCGGCAATCGAGATGCCGCCGATGACGCAGGCCGCGACGCTGTCGAGCTCAAAACCGCTTGCGATATCGACATAGGCGACGGCATAGCGCGACACCCAGAGATAGCTTGAAAGCCCGGCGAGCGCGCCTGACAGGACGAAGGCGAGGAATTTGGTCCAGCCGGTATCGATGCCGGCATAGACGGCCGCGGTCGGATTGCCGCCGGTTGCATAGGCCGAGCGGCCGAACTGGGTATATCTGAGCAGCACATACATCAACAGTACGATGATGATGCCGACCCAGCCGAGGACGGGCAGGCCGAGGATCGGCGTGCGCGGCACCGACAGGAAGACCGGCGTCATCTGGTGGGCATTGACCCACGCCCCGCCCGAGAGCACGAAGGCCATGCCGCGATAGATGGTCAGCGTGCCGAGTGTGACGACGATCGGCGGGATTTCCAGCGCCCAGACGAGAAAGCCGTTGATGGCGCCGAGACAGGCGCCGATGACGATCGCCGCAAGGATCAGTACGACGAGCGGCAGATCGGGATAGGCGGCATTCATCATCGCGATCGCCATGCCGGTGAAGGCGAGGTTAGCGGCAACCGACAGGTCGATCGACTTCGTCAGGATGACCGTCATCTGCGCCAGCGCCAGGATGATCAGGATCGAGGTATCGTTGAAAATGCCGGCGAGATTGTCCGGCGTTGCGAAATCCGCAGCCCGCGTCGAAAAGATCGCAATCATCACCACAATGATGAGGAACAGCAGGGTTTCGCGTTTTCTGATCAGTCTTGCCATGCTCTTGCCTTATGCATTGTGGGCCTCATGCATTGCCGGTGGCGGCGCGCACTAGCGCTTCCGGCGTCAGCTCGGCGCGTTCGAAAATCCCGGCCGCCAGGCCTTCCTTCATCACCAGAACGCGGTCCGACATGCCGATGATCTCGGGCAGTTCCGACGAGACCATGATGATCGACAGGCCTTCGGCGGCGAGTTCGCTGATAAAGCCGTGCACGGCGGCCTTCGAGCCGATGTCGATGCCCTTGGTCGGTTCGTCGAGGATAATGACCTTCGGCGACGTCGCCAGCCACTTGCCGATGACCACCTTCTGCTGATTGCCGCCGGAGAGCGTGCCGACCGGCACGGAAAGGGCGGCGGCACGCAGATCCAGCCGCTCGGCATATTTGCGCGCCAGCGCGAATTCTTCTGCCGCTCTCAGGAAGCCGCGGCGCGAGGTGCGGGCGAGTGAGGGCAGCGTCATGTTCTGGAAGATCGGCATCGGCAGCGCCAACCCGTGGCGGCCGCGCTCCTCCGGCACGTAGACGATGCCGGCCCGGATCGCGTCCTGCGGCGAATGGATCGAGACCTCGCGGCCTTCGAGCATCATCGTGCCGGAGAGCGGCCTGGTGATGCCGAACAACGATTGCGACAGTTCCGAGCGGCCGGCGCCGATCAGACCGTATATGCCGAGAATCTCGCCCTTGCGCAGGGTGAAGGAAATGTCGCGGAATTCAGTGCGATGGCTGTAGTTGCGGATCTCCAGAACCGGGCCGCCGATAGCGACATCGATCTTCGGAAAGGCGTTCTCGACGTCGCGGCCGACCATCATCCGGACGATCTCGTCCTGCGGCGTTTCCTTGAGCCGGCCCTGGCCGATGGCGCGGCCGTCGCGGAAGACGACGAAATCATCGGCGATTTCGTAAACCTCGTCGAATTTGTGGCTGATGAAGAGGATCGCCTTGCCCTGTTCCTTCAGGCTCCGGACGATGCGGAAGAGATCGTCGATCTCCTTGCGGGAAAGAGCGGCCGTCGGCTCGTCCATGATGACGATGCGGGCCTCGATCGACAGAGCGCGGGCGATCGCCACCAGGTGGCGCTGCGCAATGGAGAGGTCTTTGAGCCGGATCGTCGGGTCGATATTGCTTTCGAGCGCGATGAGCAGCGCCTTCGAGCGGCTGTTCATCGCCTGCCAGTCGATGGTGCGAAGGCGCGTGCGCGGCGCGTGGCCGAGGAAGATGTTTTCAGCAACCGTCAGCTCGTCGAAAAGCACGGTTTCCTGATGGATGGCGGTGACGCCGGCATCGATCGCCGCCTGGGCGCTGGCAAAGGTCACTGGCCGGCCGTCGACCAAAATCTCGCCTTCGTTCGGCCGGTAGATGCCGGTCAGGATCTTGACGAGCGTCGATTTGCCGGCGCCGTTTTCGCCGATCAGCGCCGTCACCGTGCCGGGGTGGAGCGCGATGCTGACATTGTCGAGCGCCTTCACGCCCGGAAAGATCTGGGAGATGCCGCGCATTTCCAGAATGGCGGGCGCATCGCCGGTTTTGCTGTCCGTGGCGGTTTGTTGAAAGGCGGCGTTCATCAGATTTCTACCAGTGTCGAATGGGAAATCCCGGCGGCTTGAAGGCCGCCGGGTTTTTCTGTGTTTGCTCTGGATCAGAAGACCTTGGAGAACTGGTCGATGTTCGAGGCATTGTAGACGAAGGGATCAGCCATGGCGGCTTCGCCGTTGTCGCCGATCTTGATCTTGCCCATGCGGCCGGCGGTGATTTCGCTGCCCGGCTTGCCGTCGGCGTCACCCTTGACGAGGTGATAGGCGATCTGGGCTGCGGAATAGCCGAGGTCGATCGGGTTCCAGATGGCGAATTCCTTGGTGGCGCCCGACTTGATCGCGCCGGCCATTTCGGACGGCAGGCCGAGACCGGTGACGTAGACCTTGCCGACAAGGCCCTTGTCTTCGACGACCTTGGAGGCGGCGAGAACGCCGACCGTCGTCGGAGCGACGATGACCTTGACGTTCGGGTTCGACTTCAGCAGGCCTTCGGCTTCACGATAGGACTTGTCCGAGAGGTCGTCGCCGTAAACCGTAGTGACGAGGTTGAGGCCCGGGAAATCCTTGAGCTGCTTCTTCATCTGGTCGATCCAGATGTTCTGGTTGGTCGAGGTGGTCGTTGCCGACAGGATGGCGAAGTCACCCTTGCCGCCGTCGAGGTGGTCCTTGACGAGCGTCAGGCACATCTTGCCGATCAGCTCGTTGGACGACGGGTTCAGCTGCAGGATACGGCCTTCCGGCGCGACGCCGGAATCCCAGGAAATGACCTTGATGCCGCGCTGAGCAGCCTTCTTCAGCGCCGGAACGAGCGCATCGGGATCGTTGGCCGAGACGGCGATGGCGTCGACTCCCTGGGCGATCAGCGAGTTGATGACTTCGATTTGGCCTTCGGCCGTCGTCGACGTCGGACCGGTGTAGATGACCTCAACGCCGCCGAGTTCCTTGGCGGCTTCTTGGGCGCCCTTGTTGGCGGCGTCGAAGAAGCCGTTGCCGAGCGACTTCACGACCAGGCCGATCTTGATGTCCTTGGCGCTTGCAGTGCCGGCCATCATGGCGACGGCGAGCGCTACACTGAGCGCAAGTGTCTTTGCGAGTTTCATGTACTTTCCTCCCTTAAAGATTAGACTTCCACACCTCGGCGGCGCCTCATGCGACCGACGAGGAATCCTCCCTCACACCCTGGGCCACCGGGCTGGCGACAACGAGCCGGACGCCGGCATTCTCGACCATGCGAGCTGCCTCGTCCGAAATCGCGTCATCAGTGATGATCACAGAAACGCGGTCGAGCGCGCAGAGAATGAGGCTCGACCGGCGATTGAATTTGCTTGAATCGGCCATGACGACGAGTTCGTCGGCCTGGTGCATCAGCTTCTGCTCACTCTGAATGATGAGCGCATCCGCCTCCATGATGCCAAGCGGGCCGACGCCTTGGGCGCCGATGAACATGCGCCGCGCATAAAAATTGCGGATCGCGTCATTGTCGAAAGGCGACAGGATCAGGCTTTGCTCGCGATAGATCGCGCCGCCCGGCACCGTCACCGTGTTTTTGGAATGCTTCACCAGATGTTCGGCGATCGCGAAAGAATTGGTCATGACCTGCAAGCGATGGCCGGCCATGTAATGCACCATCTGGAAGGTGGTCGTGCCGCCATTGATAATGATGGCGTCGCCGGCTTCGCAGAGTTCGACGGCTGCGCGGGCAATTGCACGTTTTTTATCGATGTTGACTGATTCTGACACCCGGAAGGGCCGGCCGGCAAGATTGCCGAGCTGCGGCGGATGCACAGCCTCCGCACCACCGCGGACGCGGCGGATCTTGCCCTGCACATGAAGAGCCGCAATGTCGCGCCGGATTGTCGCTTCAGAAGCTTCCGTCAGCTCGGAAATGTCCTGGATCGTCACGACGGACTTTTCCTGAACGGCGCTTAAGATAATGCGGTGGCGTTCGCGTTCATGCATGGGGCTCCTCCTCTGGTCATATTTATTTCGCATCCGTTAATGCCTGTCAATCACAAACGATCATAAATTTTCATATTGCGATGCAGCATAATCGATTATGATCGTTTTCGATTGACAAGCGCACTTTTGATGCGCGATACCGTGAGCGAAAGGGCCCGCTGATCGCGGCGCCTCACGAGCCTATATGGGAGGATGATATGGCGGCGAACGTCCGGCTTCTGGATAACCGGTGGGATGATGCTTATGCGGCAGGCCTTGATGAGCCCGGCAAGCTGCTCTATCGCTCCAACCTGCTCGGCGCCGACAAGCGCATCACCAATTACGGCGGCGGCAACACCTCGGCGAAGGTGATGGAAACCGACCCGCTGACCGGCGGCAAGGCGAAGGTTCTCTGGGTCAAGGGCTCGGGCGGCGACGTCGGCACGATCAAGCTCGACGGTTTCGCCACCCTCTACCAGGACAAGCTGGAATCGCTGAAAGGCATCTACAAGGGTGTCGAAGACGAAGACCGCATGGTCGGTTTCCTGCCGCACTGCACCTTCAACCTGAATGGCCGCGCCGCCTCGATCGACACGCCGCTGCACGGTTTCGTGCCTTTCACCCATGTCGACCACATGCATCCCGATGCGATCATCGCGATTGCCGCCTCGAAGAATTCCAGAGAATTGACGCAGCAGATCTTCGGTGACGAGATCGGCTGGCTGCCATGGCGTCGCCCGGGCTTCCAACTCGGCCTCGACCTTGGCGCTTTCGTCGCCGCCAACCCGAATTCCAAGGGTGTCGTGCTCGAAAGCCACGGCCTGTTCACCTGGGCTGATGATGCCAAGGCCTGCTACGAGCTGACCCTCGATATCATCAACAAGGCTATCGTCTGGTTTGCCGAAAAGACCGAGGGCAAGACGATTTTCGGCGGTGCCGTCGCCCAGACCCTGGCCGTCTCCGAGCGCCGCGCCATCGCCGCCCGGCTGATGCCGGAAATCCGCGGTCGCATCGGCAAGCAGGAGCGCAAGCTCGGACATTTCGACGATCAGGACGCCGTGCTGGAATTCGTCAATTCCCGGGACCTGCGCCCGCTCGGCGCGCTTGGCACCAGTTGCCCGGACCATTTCCTTCGCACCAAGATCCGCCCGCTGATCGTCGATTTCGACCCTGAAAAGCCGGATGTCGAAGCGATCGTGGCCGGCCTCGACCAGGCGCTGGAGGATTACCGCGCCGACTACGCCCGCTATTATAACGACTGCAAGCATGACAATTCGCCCGCCATGCGCGACGCCAATCCGGTCATCTTCCTCGTTCCCGGCGTCGGCATGCTGTCCTTTGCCCGCGACAAGGCGACGGCCCGCATTGCCAGCGAATTCTACGTCAACGCCATCAACGTCATGCGCGGTGCCTCGACGGTCTCGGAATATCAGGGCCTGCCGGAACAGGAAGCCTTCGATATCGAATACTGGTTGCTCGAAGAGGCCAAGCTGCAGCGCATGCCGAAGCCGAAGAGTCTTGCCGGCCGGGTGGCCTTCGTCACCGGTGGCGCCGGCGGTATCGGCCGGGCGACGGCCGCACGTCTCGTCGGCGAGGGCGCTTGCGTGGTGCTTGCCGATATCGACCAGGCGGCGCTTGAGGGCACCGAAGCCGATTTCGTCGAGAAGTTTGGCGCCGATGCGGTGCGCAGCGTTCGCCTCGACGTCACCAAGGAAGATGCGGTGATCGCCTCCTTCACGGAAGCCTGCATCGAATTCGGCGGCATCGATATTCTCGTCTCGAATGCCGGCATTGCCTCGTCTGCGCCGATCGAAGCCACCGAGCTTGCGACGTGGAACCGCAATATCGATATTCTCGCGACCGGCTATTTCCTGGTTTCGCGCGAAGCCTTCCGCCTGTTCCGCCGTCAGGCGCTCGGCGGCAACATCGTCTTCGTCGCCTCGAAAAACGGCCTTGCCGCCTCGCCGAATGCGTCTGCCTATTGCGCCGCAAAGGCTGCCGAAATCCATCTCGCCCGTTGCTTGGCGCTGGAAGGTGCCGATGCCGGCATCCGCGTCAACACCGTCAACCCGGATGCGGTGCTGCGTGGTTCGAAGATCTGGAGCGGCGAATGGCGCGAACAGCGCGCCGCCTCCTCCAAGATCGAGGTTGACGATCTCGAGGAACATTACCGCAAGCGTTCGATGCTAAAACTGAACGTGTTTCCGGAGGATATCGCCGAGGCGATCTACTTCCTGGCCTCGGACCTTTCGGCGAAATCGACCGGCAACATTATCAACGTCGATGCCGGCAACGTACAGAGTTTTACGCGGTAAGGCTTGGTCTCTTCTCCCCAGCGGGGAGAAGATGCCGGCAGGCAGATGAGGGGGACGCTGAGCGAAGCGTTGCGTGTTCTGAGCGGGAAGCGAAGAACTATGGGCGTCATGCCGTGTCGCCCCTTATCCGACCCTTCGGGCCACCTTCTCCCCGCTGGGGAGAAGGGGAACAATTACAAATGTGGGAGGTAGAAATGGCCGAGTTCAGGATCGCGCAGGATCTGGTCGCAACTGATAACGACAAGCGGGCAACCGCACTGAAAGCCGATTACGAGGCGCTGGGTGCGAACCTCGACCGCCGCGGCATCGATATCGAAGCGGTTACCCGCAGGGTGGCGGAATTCTTCGTCGCCGTTCCCTCTTGGGGTGTCGGCACCGGCGGCACGCGGTTTGCCCGCTTTCCCGGCACCGGCGAGCCGCGCGGCATCTTCGACAAGCTCGACGATTGCGCCGTCATCAACCAACTGACGCAGGCGACTCCGAACGTCTCGCTGCATATTCCCTGGGACAAGGCGGATGTGAGCGAATTGAAGGCCAGGGGCAATGCGCTCGGCCTCGGCTTCGATGCGATGAATTCGAACACCTTTTCCGATGCGCCGGGCCAGGCCCATTCCTACAAATATGGTTCGCTCAGCCATACCGATGCGGCAACGCGGGCGCAGGCGGTCGAGCACAATCTCGAATGCATCGAGATCGGACAGGCGCTTGGCTCCAAGGCACTGACGGTCTGGATCGGCGACGGCTCGAACTTCCCCGGCCAGAGCAATTTCACCAAGGCTTTCGAACGTTACCTCGCCTCGATGGCTGACATTTACAAAGCGCTGCCCGACGATTGGAAGCTGTTCTCCGAGCACAAGATGTATGAGCCGGCCTTCTATTCGACGATCGTCCAGGATTGGGGCACCAATTACCTTATCGCCCAGACGCTCGGCCCGAAGGCCCATTGCCTCGTCGATCTCGGCCACCATGCACCGAACACCAATATCGAGATGATCGTCGCCCGGCTGATCCAGTTCGGCAAGCTCGGCGGCTTCCACTTTAACGATTCAAAATATGGCGATGACGATCTCGATGCCGGCGCGATCGATCCCTACCGGCTGTTCCTCGTCTTCAATGAACTGGTCGATGCCGAGCAGCGTGGCGTCAACGACTTCAACCCGGCTCATATGATCGATCAGTCACACAATGTCACCGACCCGATCGAGAGCCTGATCAACAGCGCCAACGAAATCCGCCGCGCCTATGCGCAGGCGCTGATCGTCGACCGCAAGGCGCTGTCTGCCTACCAGGACGACAATGATGCGTTGATGGCGTCGGAAACCTTGAAGCGCGCCTATCGCGCCGATGTCGAGCCGATCCTCGCCGAAGCCCGGCGCCGGGCCGGCGGCGCGATCGAACCGATCGCCGCCTATCGCGCCAGCGGCTACCGCAAGAAGGTGGCTGCCGAGCGCCCGGCCTCCGCTGCCGGCGGCGGCGGCATCATCTGAGCGTCTAAACTGAATAGATTTGCCGGCAGCGTGGGGTGACGCGCTGCCGGCAATTGCTGTTTACGGCTTCCAGGCGCCGGCGATCTGGCGGGTGGCGATGTTCAGCCGGTTCCAGAAATTGATATTGGCGATGGCGATGACGAGTGCCGCAAGGCTCCTTCCGTCATAATGCCGGGTCGCCTCGTCCCAGATATCGTCAGGCACCGGGTCGGCGCGGTCGCTGACGCGGGTCACCGCCTCGGTCAGCGAAAGGGCTGCGCGTTCGGCGTCGCTGAAATAGGGCGAGTCGCGCCAGGCGCTGACGGCAAAGAGCCTTTCATCCGTCTCGCCAAGTTTCTTTGCGATGCGAGGATGACCGTCGACGCAGACGCTGCAGCCGTTGATCTGGCTGGCGCGCAGATTGACGAGTTCAAGCAGCCTCAGTGAAAGGCCGGTCTCGGTCGGCACTTTGCTGAGGGCAGCGAGCGCCTGCATGGCCTCGGGCAGGACGAGGGCGGGATTTCCCATTCTCTCCTGCATAACCGGTTTTTCCTGCATGGTATGTCTCCTTGATGCGGTTTACTTTTCGACGATCCGCCGACGCTGTCACATCGGCCGGGTTTCATTCGTCATGGCCTTGACGGAACGCAGCGGAGGAATGTGACAAATGGACGAGAAAAACTGGCTGGCCGACGAATTCGAGGCGAACAGGGCGCATCTGAAGGCCGCTGCCTATCGCATGCTCGGCTCGCGCAGCGAGGCGGAAGACGCCGTCCAGGAGGCCTGGCTGCGGCTCAGCCGTACGGATACGACCGATGTCGGTAATCTCGGCGGCTGGCTGACGACGGTGGTGGCGCGAATCTGCCTCGACATGCTGCGCACGCGCAAGACCCGCCGCGAGGAACCGCTGGAGATGCCGGTCTATGCCGCGATCGCCGATCCGGCAAACGATCCGGAGCGCGATGCAGCCTTTGCCGAATCGGTCGGCGTGGCGTTGCTCGTCGTGCTGCAGACGCTGGCGCCCGCCGAACGTGTCGCCTTCGTGCTGCACGACATGTTCGATCTGCCCTTCGACGAGATCGCGCCGATCATCGGCCGCTCGTCTGCCGCTGCCCGTCAGCTTGCAAGCCGCGCCCGCCGCCGGGTGCAAGGGGCAGACGAAGCGCCGGATGTTGATTTCGGCCGCAAGCGGACGATCGCGGAGGCTTTCTTGACGGCATCGCGCAATGGCGATCTTGAGGCCTTGCTTGCCGTGCTTGCCCCCGATGTCGTCTTCCGGCCGGATGCGACGGCGGCCCGATTCGGCACCATTGGCGAAATGCGCGGCGCAGTTGGGGTAGCCGAAGCCTTCAAGGGTCGGGCGCAGGCGGCAGAGATTGCCGTTGTCGACGGCGAGCTCGGATTTGTCGTGCAGATCGCCGGCCAGCTCCGCGTCGTCGTGGCGCTGACGATCGCCGACGGCAGGATCACCGCGATCGACGCCATTGCCGATCCGGATCACCTCCAACGGCTTGACTACTCGATCCTCCGGGATTGAAAATCAACGCTGATTTGCCGGATCCTCGCGAACAGGCGCGCTTTGGAACTACCGGATCTTCGCGACTGGCGCGCTTTGGAACGAGCGCGCCATCGACGTTTCCTCAGCGGCGGATCCCGCGTCATTGTCCTTGACAGCGGCGTCCTCAGCCTTATTCTATTATAAAGATTTATATAGCATAACTATGGAATTCAGCAATATGACCATGTCCGGCGACCAGCCTCAGAAGCCGCTTCTCCTCACCAATGTCAAACCGATGGCTTTCGGCGCGGGCACAGCCGAGGGGGTGATCGACATTCTCGTCAATGCCGATGGCAGGATCGCCAAAATCGGTCCGTCGCTCGCGGTCTCTGAGGATGTGACGCGCATCGACGGCAAGGGCGCCTTCGTCTCGCCGGGCTGGGTCGACCTTCACGTGCATATCTGGCACGGCGGCACCGACATTTCCATCCGCCCCTCCGAATGCGGCGTCGAGCGCGGCGTCACCACGCTGGTCGACGCCGGTTCGGCCGGTGAGGCGAACTTCCATGGTTTCCGCGAATATATCATCGAGCCCGCGCGTGAGCGCATCAAGGCCTTCCTGAACCTCGGCTCGATCGGCCTCGTCGCCTGCAACCGCGTCGCCGAACTCAGGGATATAAGAGATATCGATCTCGACCGCATCCTCGAAGTCTATGCTGAAAACAGCGAGCACATCGTCGGCATCAAGGTACGTGCGAGCCACGTGATCACCGGCTCCTGGGGTGTGACCCCCGTCAAGCTCGGCAAGAAGATCGCCAAGATCCTGAAAGTGCCGATGATGGTGCATGTCGGCGAGCCGCCGGCGCTCTATGACGAAGTGCTGGAGATTCTCGGCCCCGGCGACGTCGTCACCCATTGCTTCAACGGCAAGGCCGGCTCGAGCATTATGGAGGACGAGGATCTCTTCAATCTCGCCGAGCGCTGCGCCTCCGAGGGTATCCGCCTCGACATCGGCCATGGCGGGGCCTCCTTCTCCTTCAAGGTGGCGGAAGCGGCGATCGCGCGCGGGCTTCTGCCATTCTCGATCTCGACCGACCTGCACGGCCATTCGATGAATTTCCCGGTTTGGGACCTGGCGACGACGATGTCGAAGCTGCTCAGCGTCGGCATGCCCTTCGACAAGGTGGTGGAGGCCGTCACCCACGCGCCGGCATCGGTCATCAAGCTGTCGATGGAGAACCGGCTTTCGGTCGGCGCGCAGGCTGAATTCACGATTTTCGACCTCGTCGATTCCGACCTTGAGGCGACGGATTCCAACGGCGACGTCTCCGTCCTCAACAAGCTGTTCGAGCCGCGGTATGCGGTGATCGGCGCCGATGCTTTTACCGCCGGCCGCTATGTGCCGCGGGCACGCAAGCTCGTGCGCCACAGCCACGGTTACTCCTACCGGTAGGATCCGCTGACGAGCGAAGCGCTCAGCGGTTGCGCCAGCCCATCAGCTTTTCGATCCGCTCCGCCGAACTGCGCACGTGCGTGGTATAGTGATTTTCGTCGGAAAAGGCCTTCTGTTCCGGCAGCACGATGGAAATGGTGGCGACGCACTGGCCGTCGCGATCGCAGATCGGCGAGGCGATGCAGGCAACCGCATAATCCGATTCTCCCGCCTGGATCGACAGGCGCGCCTCGAAGGCCTTGCCGGCGGCTTCTGACAGGGTGCTCGGATCAATCTCGGCGCGGCCGGTCGGTGACGATCGGGCGCAGCGCTTGAATAGCTCGATGCGCTCCTCCTCCGGCAGGTGGCCGGCAAGCAGGCGGCCAGACGCCGTCCAGTTCAGCGGCACGCGGGTACCGACGCGGGACGCCACCTGGAAATGGCTCGGGCCGTCGGCCATGGCAAGCACCAGCATATAGTCGCCGTCGCGGCCGCAGACCTGCACGGTTTCGCCGGCCTGGCGACAGAGATCGTGCATCTCGTGGGTGGCGATGCTCATGAAATCCAGCGAGCGGGCATAGGCAAGGCCGTAATGATAGAGCCGGGCGCCGAGCCAGATCGAGCCGTCCGCCTGGCGCGTCAGCATGTTCTTCTCGACCAGATCGTCGACGATGACGTAAACGGTCGACAGCGGCGCCTTCACTGCCTTGGCGATCGCATAGACGCCGGCAGGCGAGCCGGTCTCATAAAGATGATCGATCACTTGAAGCGCACGGTCGATGCCGCTGACGCGGGCGCGACGCGCACCCTTGCCGGCGACGTCGTCGGCATGGGCCTCATCTTCGGTGTAAACTGCGGGTGATGTCTTTCCGTCCAATTCCATGCACCTCGTTAAAACTGCGATCATGTTACATTACTATGGGATAGTGTTCGCTGTGGCAAATCGCAACATTTTGTAGGTTGATTGTGTGGGCGGTTGCGACAGCGGTGGAAGCATTGAGAGCCGCGTGACACCGGGATCCATCCGTCGCGATATCGTCGTTTTCACAACAACCGATGAGGCGCACCGACGATGCTGCAGGCTCTTGCCAGCCCTTTGTCCAGCGTGATGAGCGTCGCGCCGCTGCCGACCGCGATAGCGAGGTGGAGCGCATCGCCGGCGCGAAGTCCGATTTCGAATTGATCGGTCATACGGGCTGCATCCACGAAATGCGCGCGCGATGTCGGCAAGAGCTCGAATGTCGTTGAGCACAGTTCATTGAACATCGCCAAAGCCTTGCTGCGATCGTCTTGATCGATCTGTCCTTTTCTTGCTTTGAGCGCGATGGCGCTTGAAAATTCGGCGATCGTCCAGCCGCTGACGGCCATCTCTTGAGAAGCAAGTTTCGCCAGCCATTGCTGCACGTCGGCCGTGCGGGTTTCGACCGTTCAAGCGGCGACGAGCACTGATGTGTCGATGTAAAGCATGGGCAATTCAATAACGATCGGTATCGCGCATATCGCGGACAAAGGTCATGGAATCGACCGGTTCGGCCGGCGGTTTCATTGAGGCAGTCATTGCCCTCAACCGCTCGACATCGAGTGGCTTTTTCGGCGTCTTCACCGGCACGAGCTGTGCCACAGGCTTGCCATGTCGCAATATCTCGACGGTCTCACCAGCTTCGACGCGATTGAGCAATTCACTGAGATGAGCTTTTGCTTCCGCTAGGTTGACACTTGCCATCATGCGTCCATTCTGACCAATTTTCTGGTCATTTTAATCGCAAAGTCATTCGGCTGCAATGCCGCTGGAACAACAAGCCGCAGCCTGAGTTTGATCCCGAACCCAGGAGATCATGATGACGAATTATCCAACACCGCCTTTCCCATCCCAGAAGCAGCCGATGCCGGGTTTCACCGCACAGATGGACCCCGTTCCCGACCATGGCGAAAAAAGCTATCGCGGGTCCGAGCGGCTGAAGGGCAAGCGGGCGATCATCACTGGCGGCGATAGCGGTATCGGCCGGGCGGTGGCGATCGCCTATGCCCGGGAAGGCGCCGACCTTTTGATCTCCTATCTCGATGAGGACGAGGACGCCGACGAGACGAAACGGCTGGTCGAGCAGGCCGGGCGCAAGGCTTTGCTCGTCAGTGGCGACATTCAGGATCCCGCCCACTGCCGGCAGATCGTCGAAACGGCGGTTAAGGAGCTTGGTGGGATCGACATTCTGGTCAGCAATGCGGCTCATCAGGCGAGCTTCAAGAGTATCGACGAGATCAGCGATGAGGAGTGGGAACTGACCTTCAGGGTCAATATCCATGCGATGTTCTACCTGACCAAGGCGGCCGTTCCCCATATGAAGCCCGGCAGTTCCATCATCAACACCGCGTCGATCAATTCGGACAGCCCGAACCCGACCCTGCTTGCCTATGCGACGACCAAGGGCGCGATCCAGAATTTCACGGCCGGGCTCGCCCAGCTTCTGGCGGAGAAAGGCATTCGCGCCAATGCGGTGGCGCCGGGCCCAATCTGGACGCCGCTCATTCCGTCGACCCTGCCAGAGGAAAGCGTCAGCAGTTTCGGCAAGCAGGTGCCGATGAAACGGCCCGGCCAGCCGGCCGAACTGGCGACGACCTATGTGATGCTGGCCGATCCCTTGTCGAGCTATGTCTCCGGCGCGACAATCGCGGTCACCGGCGGCAAACCAATTCTCTAGGACGGAACCCCGATCCGCCATCTGCATCGCTTACGCTGCGGAATCATTGGCCGGGAGCGCCAGCCCGTCCGAGTTCGGTTCCACCTTCGGTAGGATTTGCGGATAAACTCTCCGGCCCGCAGGGTGCCCTGTCGCTCAAACTTGTCGAGGCAGCTTACCACGTCAGAGCAACGGTTCGAAATGCTGGAGGGGCAGAAGCCCCTATGACGATACAACCGGGCTCGACCTGGTGCCAGCCGGCAAAGGCGTCAACAAGTGTATGGGTCCCGAAGACTGCGTGTTTTTCGTCTATTATCCGAATGGAATCGATTACATTCCGGCCGACACCCATTAGTCGGCCTGCTTCAATTCGCCCTCGCAATTGCCAACTCTGGCGCTTGGCGAGGGCTATTCAGTTTCAGCGTGGGGAAATCCGCTTCGGATCCGACTTTGTCACTTCATAGCTATGAACGACTGGTCTAGACGGTGCTGACTTGCCATCGTCCCTGCCAAACAATTCAGCCGTATGAGATCGTCAACATGAAAACCACCTCGATGACCACCGCTCCCGCCGATGCCGATGTACGGAAAGCGATTAAACCCGTCATCTGCTATCCGACAGACACGCTGCCACGCCCCGACTTATCTGCCTATCGGACGCTTCGTGATGCGTTGGAGCTCGTTGATCGAGTGACCGTCCCACCGCGCGATGCTGCAACGTGGGAGGTCCCCGCTGGTCATTTCTGCAGGATCATTTGTTCCGAGGGCGCGCAGGTTGGCGACCTGAACCTGTTCAACCTGAAGAACATTGGCGAGCGCTTTTACAGCGGCAAGACGCGCGCCCTGAATGGGACGCATGTGGGCGTTGGCGATCAGCTTTTTTCCAACTTCCCCTACCTCCGGCCGATCGCAACCATAACTCACGATACCCTCGATTGGTATGGTTTTGACGAATTCGGCGGGTCAGTCCACGACGTCATCGGTACACGTTGTGACCCTTACACCCACAACCTACTGAGCGACGGCGGGCAGTACCATTATTGCTGCCACTCCAACCTGACCCGCGCCTTAGCACAGAGAACTGGTCTTCCGATCAATGAAGCGGAACTGCATGTTCATGATATTCTGAACGTCTTCATGTGCACCGGATTTTCGCGCGACACCGGACAGTACTTCATGAAGGCAAGCCCTGTGCGGCCGAATGATTACCTCGAATTCTTCGCCGAGATCGATCTTTTAGGCTGCATATCCGCATGCCCCGGAGGCGACTGCTCTACCGTCCATTCCTCTGACATGGCCGCCTGCTATCCCCTAATCGTTGAAGTCTTCAAACCAGCAGGCTATCCATTGAATTGGAAGACGCGCGCTTTGAATGGATATGACCGAAGCCACGGGCTTGATTGAGGGCCTCTCCTGTCGCGGCAGCGTGCCGAGCTCACTATTTCCTTGAAAGTGATCGTGGTACGGGCAGCGACGCTTTCGGTCCGTTGGTCGCGGCTCGGCGCCTTATTTGCCCCAGAAAGTGTCTTCTTGCTTGGGGTCGGAGGAGAACAGCCAAACGATCTTACAGTCCTGCACGCGGCAAAAGTTGGCTGTGGCGTCAAGTGCACCTATGTCTTGCCGTAGCCACCGCCGGTCGGTGTCGTGACGATCACGGCGTCGCCGGCGGCGAGCATTGCCTGGTCAGCGCCCTCCAGCCTTTCGACCTTGCCGTCCGCGCGACGGATCTCGGTTTTTCCCAATTGCCCGTCTTCCCCGCCGAAGAGGCCGAACGGCCGGATCATGCGATGCGAGGAGAGAATGCTGCAATCCATCATCTCCAGGAAGCGGATGCTGCGCTCAGTTCCGCCGCCGGAGCTATACTTTCCCTTGCCGCCGGAGCCGCGGCGGATGTGGAAATCTTCGAGCACGACGGGAAAACGGAATTCCAGCACCTCAGGATCGGTCAACCGTGAGTTGGTCATGTGCGTGTGCACACCATCGGCGCCGCTGAAGCCGGCGCCGTCGTTGAGCAGACCGGCGGGGCCGCCGGCGCAGATCGTCTCGTAATATTGATAAACGGCGTTGCCGAAGGTCAGGTTGTTCATCGAGCCCTGCGCTGCCGCCAGCGTTCCGAGCGCCCCGAACAGCGCATTGGTCACATGCTGGCTGGTCTCGACATTGCCGGCGACGACGGCGGCCGGATAGGCCGGACGCAGCATCGAGCCATCGGGCACGATGATCCGGATCGGCCGCAGGCAGCCGGCATTCATCGGGATCGGCTGCTCGACCATGACCCGGAAGACATAAAGCACGGCGGCGCGCGTCACTGGTTCCGGCGCATTGAAATTGGTCGGCTGCTGCGCGCTCGTGCCGGTGAAATCGACCGTCGCCTCACGCGCTTTTCTGTCGACGGTGATCTTCACCTTGATGACGGCGCCCTGGTCGGTGGGATAGGTGAATTCGCTGTCGCTCAGACGGGCGATCACCCGGCGGACGCTCTCTTCGGCATTGTCCTGCACATGGCCCATATAGGCCTCGACGACGTCGAGCCCGAAATGGGAGACCATCTTGCGCAATTCCTGCACGCCCTTTTCGTTGGCGGCGATCTGCGCCTTGACGTCGGCGACGTTCTGGGCCGGATTGCGGGCAGGGTAGGGATGGTCCTGCAGCATCGCTGCGAAGTCGCCCTCACGGAAACGGCCTTCGTCGACCAGCAGGAAATTGTCGATCAGCACGCCTTCCTCGTCGACCTTCGTCGCCCTCGGCGTCATCGAGCCCGGCGCCTTGCCGCCGATATCGGCATGATGACCGCGCGAGGCGACGTAGAAGAGGATGACTTCGCCCGGATCGTCGAAAACAGGCGTGACGACGGTGATGTCGGGCAGATGCGTGCCGCCATTGTAGGGAGCGTTGAGCGCGAAGACGTCGCCCGGGCGGATGCGGCCTTCATTGAGGCGGATGATCGTTTCGACCGACCGGTCCATCGAGCCGAGATGCACCGGCATATGCGGCGCATTGGCGACGAGCGCGCCGGTGCGGTCGAAGACGGCGCAGGAGAAATCGAGCCGCTCCTTGATGTTGACCGAATGAGCAGTGTTCTGCAGCGTCACCCCCATCTGCTCGGCGATCGCCATGAACAGATTGTTGAAGACTTCGAGCATGACCGGATCGGCGCTGGTGCCGATCGCCGCATTGCGCGACAGCGGGATCTCGCGGGTGAGCACGATATGGTCGTGGCCGGTAAGCCGTGCCTGCCAGCCGGCTTCGACAACGATCGTCTGATGCGGTTCGATGATGAGGGCGGGGCCCTTGAGGACGGCGCCCGGCTTCAGCCCGTCGCGCCTGAAAATGCCGGCTTCGCGCCATGTTCCGCCGGAATAGAAGCGGGTTGTGCGCAGGGCTTCCGGCTCGAAGGCTTCCGCCTGTATGTCCGCCTCCTCGATGTCGGCGCCGCCGCCAATGCCCTCGACCTCGATGGAATCGACGACAACAGGCCGGTCTTCGAAGATGAAGCCGAACTGCTTCTTATGGGCGGCGGCAAAGGCCTGCGCCATTTCCTCCTGCGGCCCGAAGGCGACGGGCAGGGCGGTGTCGGTGCCTTTGTATTGCAGGTGCAGCCGGGTGACGATCTCCATGTCGGCAGCCTCGACACCCTGCAGCGTCAACTCCTCGCGCACCTCCTCGGCCAACCCGGCCCGGACGTCGGCGATCGTCATCAACGCTGCGGCGAGTTCCGTCAGCACCGCGCGCTGGCGCGTGGCGCGGATATCGGCAAGACCCATGCCATAGGCCGAGAGAATGCCGGAGAAGGGGTGGATCAGCACGGTCTTCATGCCGAGGCTGTCGGCGACGAGGCAGGCATGCTGGCCGCCGGCACCGCCGAAGCAGGTGAGCGCATAGTCCGAAACGTCATAACCGCGCTGGACGGAGATCTTCTTGATGGCGTTGGCCATGTTCTCGACGGCGATGGCGAGAAAACCGTCGGCGACATCTTCCGCCGTCCGCCCGCCGCCGATCGTCTGCGCCATTTCGGCGAAGGCGGCGCGCACTGTCTCGGCATCGAGCGGCAGGTCCTGCAACGGGCCGAAGATTTCAGGGAAGAATTCCGGCAGCAGCTTGCCGGCCATGATGTTGGCATCGGTAACGGTGAGCGGGCCGCCGCGCCGATAGGATATCGGGCCGGGTGTCGCACCGGCCGATTCAGGGCCGACGCGGAAGCGCGAACCGTCATAGCTCAAGATCGAACCGCCGCCGGCAGCGACGGTATGGATCTTCATCATCGGCGCGCGCATCCGCACGCCGGCGACTTCGGTCTCGAAGGCGCGTTCCAGTTCACCGTCGTAATGCGAGACGTCGGTTGAGGTGCCGCCCATGTCGAAGCCGATCATCTTGATGAAACCGGCGATGCGCGAGACCTCGACCGCGCCCACCACCCCGCCGGCGGGGCCCGAGAGGATCGCGTCCTTTCCCTGGAAGAGATGCGCATCGGTCAGCCCGCCGGAGGACTGCATGAACATCAGCTTCGGACCTTCTCCCTCGACGGTGCCGAGTTCGGCGGCGACCTGATCGACATAGCGCCGAAGAACCGGTGACAGATAGGCGTCGACGACGGCAGTGTCGCCGCGGCCGACGAGCTTGATTAGCGGTGAAACCACGTGCGACGGCGAGATCTGCGTGAAGCCGATCGCGTGCGCGATGGCGGCGGCCTGCTGCTCATGCTGGGGGTAGCGGTAGGCATGCATGAAGACGATGGCAACGGCGCGCAGGCCGTTGGTATAGGCGGCTTCCAGTGCTTGCCGCAAGACATGTTCATCGAGGACGCGTTCCACCGTGCCGTCCGCCAGCACGCGCTCCTCGGCCTCGATAACGTCGGCATAGAGCAGTTCTGGTTTGACGATCTTCTTGGCGAAGATATCGGCGCGGGCCTGGTAGCCGATCTCCAGCGCATCGCGAAAGCCCTTCGTCGTCACCAGCAGGGTCGGATCGCCCTTGCGTTCCAAAAGCGCATTGGTGGCGACCGTCGTTCCCATTTTCACCGCACCGATAAGCTCGGAAGGGATTGGCTGGCCGGCTGTCACACCAAGCAGCTCACGGATCCCGTGCACCGCCGGGTCGCGATAGGCTTCCGGATTTTCCGAGAGCAGCTTGTGGGCGGTGAGCGAACCGTCGGGACGGCGCGCGACGATATCGGTGAAAGTGCCGCCGCGATCGACCCAGAAATCCCACTGTCTGCCCATCATCCGGCCTCCCATTGAACTGAAAATTTATTGACGATTTATCGATAAAATGTCAACGTTATCTTCTCGAAATCATGGAGGGGCGACATGGCAGATCAGCGCGGGCGACAGGAAATCGGGCCGATCGTCTCCTCCGCACATCTGGCAGATGGAGCGCTGCCGGCTCTTTCGGAGCTGGAATTCGGCCTGATCCTCGCCGGCAATGCCTTCGATCGCTGGATGGTTCGCTGCATGACGGCGGCGGGCG
Source organism: Rhizobium sp. NZLR10 (assembly GCF_019685125.1). Lineage (NCBI taxonomy): Bacteria > Pseudomonadati > Pseudomonadota > Alphaproteobacteria > Hyphomicrobiales > Rhizobiaceae > Rhizobium > Rhizobium sp. NZLR10. The sequence goes on from NZ_JABDWE010000006.1 coordinate 219,694, forward strand.
AGCCCGGCTGTGCTGCAATCGACGTGCTGGTGCTGCATTCGGTGGCCCACAGGCAGCGGCCGAAGCGGCTCGGCGATCTCTGCAGCGTGCTCGGTGTCGAGGATACGCATCTGGTAATCTACGCGATCAAGAAGCTGGAAAGGCGCGGCCTCGTGACAAGCGCGCGGGCAGGCAAGGAGAAGCTGATCGCCGCCACCGAAAAAGGCGTTGAAATCTGCCTGAAATACCGGGCGGTGCGGGAGGCGTTGCTGGTGGAGTCTATGAACAGGCTCGGGCTCGATGCTGCGGCGGCATCGGCTGTGGCGGCGACGCTCAGGGCGCTTTCAGGGCATTACGATCAAGCGGCAAGGGCCGCCGCCTCTTTCTGACGGCAGCCCTTGACGGGGGCAGGGAAAGATCCCCCGAAATTTTCAAGCCGATTGTTCAGCCGAAGCAGGGCATCGCCGGCAGATTGGCGCGGCTTGCGAGCGCTCCGATCATGTTGCCCACCGAGGTCGAGCGCGGTTCGCGTTTACCGGCGGCCGTCTCCAGGAGTTGCTTGAAATCTTCAAGCTTCACGCCGTCGGCGCGCAACACCATGGCGATCAGGGGGTCGCGAAGGGCTTCGGATATCGTCAGGTCGTCTCTGGTCTTTCTCATGGTTGTCCTCCTTTCGTGGGCGGTCGCCCGTGTTCCACTTTGCGCTGCCGTGTTCTCGTTGACTTTCGCGTTTCGTGGTGTTACCGGTAAGTAACAATGCATTTGTTACCGATCGGTCACATCGATGTCAAGGACTACGTCCGCAAAAAAATCAGAAACTTCGAATGAAATCTCCGCAGCCGTTCCAGAGGATCGCATCCCACCGCGGGAACGTATCGTCTCGACCGCCTCGGAGCTTTTCCGCGAGCGCGGTATCCGCGGCATCGGCGTCGATGCCATCGCCGACGCGGCTCTCACCAACAAGATGACGCTCTACCGGCATTTCGGCTCGAAGGACGAACTCGTCTGCGAAACATTGCGCCGCGCCTCGGAAAAGGCAGATGCGATCTGGCGCGAGCTGGAGGCGGCCTATCCCGGCGATCCGCGCGCCCAGCTATACGCCTGGGTCGAGATGCGGGCGCAATGTCTGAACGGCGAGCCCGCCGGCTGCGATCTCGCCAATGCCGCCATCGAGCTGAAGGGCGAGGGCCATCCCGCCCACGAGATGATCGAGCGCCACAAGGCCGAACAGCGTGATCGCCTGGCCGCGCTCTGTTCGGCGGCCGATGCGCGCGAGCCCGACCTTCTTGCCGATACGCTGACGCTGCTGCTCGAAGGTGCGCGCGTCAGCCGCCAGGCTATGGGTGCTGCCGGCTGCTGCGGTCATTTCGCCAAAGCCTGCAACGCGGCGATCGCTTCTTTCGCCTGAACCGGTCTTTCGGGAACCTTACCGCTTCCATACCGTTTTTCCATCACCGGAGGACAAGTGGAGACCGGGAGATGAACCACGTCTATCTCAAGCACCTGTATGCCAAACGCGCCGAGCTCGAAGCCAAGCTGGAGCTTCACGACGCGCGCTATTGTTTCGGCGAGGAAGAGGTCGATGACGGCACCGACAGCGATCTGCGTCAGCGGCTGAACGAAATCTCCGACGAAATAGCTGCGCTGGAAGCAGGCCGGGCCGCCAGAGCATGATGCCGAAAACTGTCGCTGTCTCGGACGACATTGGGCCGACCGGGCCTAAAATCTACCTGTTCTAAGTCCGGAGGATTTCCATCGTCCGTTCGTCGAATTTTCCTTGGTAGAAATGCTCGATCACCCGGTGGAAGGGCGAGCCATGGTCGCTGATCGCGGCAAACAAGGTCATCGACGAGCGTAGTTTCAGGTCATCGGGTGAACCGAGGATCTGAAGCGCCGATCGGCCGTCAACCGACAATATGGCCTCGATGCAGCGCAGCAGCCGGCTTGAGAGAATGGCATCGGCAAGATAGGCAGCAGCTTCCTCGGCCGAACGGATCGCATATTTTTCGGCCATTGCCGACGTGCCGAGACCTGATATCTGCGGGAAGACGAACCACATCCAATGGGACGTCTTGCGCCCGGCTTTCAGCTCGGAGAGCGCTTGTTCGTAAATGCCGTTCTGGGCATCGATGAAGCGGTCGAGATTGTAATCGATATCACCGGCCATGGCCCTTTACCCTTTTTCTGCATTATGCAGCATAGGCCAAGGCCTCCATGCCCGGCGAACGAGTTTGCCCCGGCAAGCTAGCTTGCCCTGGCAAGCTAGCTTGCCAGGGGTGAGCCGCGCTCGCCCTCAGCAGACCCTTTCAGCATAAGGGCTGCTCTCACGGCAATGGCCGTAGGGCTGATGGTGCGGCGCGCTGTCGCCAGCGGGGGCGGCAATGGCCGATGTCGTCACCGGGTCCGTCTCACTGGAAGAATATGCGGCAAAACCGACAAAGCTCAAGAGAGCCAGCGCTGCGACCACGACAATCCGCTCGAAGCCCGAAAGTTTCTGGGCGCTGACATGTTCCACATAGTCGCGCTCGCCCAAGCCGGCGGTTCCATCCTCTTTCACATGGAGGGTCACCATATCCTGGCGACGGGTCAAATTTTCACAATCTGTCATCTTCATTACTCCTGCAACACATGTGGCGCCGGTCTCTCAAGAATAACTCTCAACCCTCATGGCGGACCGACTCCCGCATGCGTGCAGCATGTGTGTCTTTAATCGCGGCAATTGAAGGGGCAATCTGCAAACTCAGTGTTCAAAAAACCGTCCTAATAAATGCAAAATATCGTGATGCTCTGGTTCGACGGAATGATCCGGGGTAGTCCAGGGGGTCATCTTTCTGTGGATCGTCCCATGAGCAAGTCCTTCGGCGCGATGTCGGTCGCCCAGCTTTCCGTCCTCATTCAAGGTGGCGCGGCCGATCCGGTCGACGTGGCCGAGGCGGTCTTCGAAACCATCGCCGATTACGCCGACAAGGCGGTATTCACCACGCTCCTGGAAGGCCGGGCGATGCAGGAGGCGCGCGCCTCTTCGAAGCGTTTGCGGGAAGGGCGCTCGCTCGGATTGCTGGACGGCATTCCGATCGCCTGGAAGGATCTTTTCGATATCAAAGGCCTGGCGACGACGGCGGGTTCCGTCGTGCTGGCCGGGGACGCGCCGGCCAAGCGCGATGCGGCCGTCGTCGACCTCCTCCGGCAGGCCGGCATGGTCGCCATCGGCCGTACCAATATGAGCGAATTTGCCTTTTCCGGCCTCGGCATCAATCCGCATTACGGCACGCCGGTCAATCCGCACGGCACCGATCTCCCGCGCATTCCGGGCGGCTCGTCCTCCGGTGCCGGTGTCGCCGTCGCAGCCGGCCTGGTGCCGGTCGCGATGGGCACGGATACCGGCGGCTCGGTGCGTATTCCCGCCGCCTTCAACGGCATCGTCGGCTACAAGGCGACCCGCGGCCGTCATGTCATGGACGGCGTCTATCCGCTTGCCAAGAGCCTGGATTCGCTGGGGCCGCTCTGCCGCAGCGTCAGGGATGCGGTGTGGATCGATGCGGCGATGCGCGGCCGGATCGCGCCTGACGTCGTCGAGCGTCCCCTGCAGGGGCTGGAATTGCTCGTACCGGAAAATATCGTCTTCGACGGAGCCGAACCGGGCGTGATCGCCGCCTTTGAAGCCGCTTTGGAACGTCTTCAAAAGGCCGGCGCCCATGTTTCCCGCACCGTCATTCCCGCCTTCGACGCGATATTCGATCTGATGACGAGATATGGCCCGCTGGTCACCGCGGAAGCTTTCGCGCTTCATCATCAACGCTTGGCGGGACCGGAGGCGGACAGGATGGACCACCGCGTCGTCATGCGCACCCGCTTGGGAGCCAAGACGACACTGGCCGATTACCTGGCGATCCTCGAGGCGCGCGGTCGCCTGATCAGCGATGTCGAGCGCCTTGTCGGCGACCGGCTGCTCGCTTTTCCGACGGTCGCCCATGTCGCTCCGCCGATCGGACCGCTGGAAGAGGACGACGAACTGTTCTTCGCGACGAACAACAAGACGCTGCGCAACACCGCGCTCGGCAATTTCCTCGACTGGTGCGGCGTCTCCATTCCCTGCGGCACGGGTGCATCCGGCATGCCGGTCGGCTTGCTGCTCTCGGCCACCGCCCATCGCGACGAAGCGCTGCTGAGGATCGCCCTTGCCGCCGAGCCGACCGTCCGCGGCGATTTCCGTTGAATGGGAATTGAACCGCCGGGCTTTTATTGCGATTGATGGCATCAGGAGATGCTGGAGGACGACACGTGCAGCTTTTGCAAAACGGACGTTTCGCGGTTTCGACATGGTCGCTGCATCGGCTGCTCGGCGCCGTTTATGCTTACAGTCCCGATCCGGACAAGAGCGCGGCAGCGAAAGAACCCTATGGCCCGGGGGCAGCGGCGCTGATCGACATGCCGGCAGCGCTGGCGGCGCGCGGCGTCAACCGGCTGGAGATTTGTTCCTTTCATCTGCCGAGCCTCGACGCCGGCTATATCAGCGAATTGCGCGATGCGATGGCGGCCTCGGACGTGCTGTTCCAGACGCTGCTGGTCGAGGACGGCGATCCGAGCCATCCCGAGACGGCCGAACGCGACGTTGGATGGATGGCGCAGTGGATCGACATTGCGGCAGCGCTTGGGGCGCAGAGAATGCGCGTCATCGCCGGCAAGCAGAAACCGGCCGAGGAAAACCTTGCCCGCGTCGCCGGTCACCTCGGCTGGCTGGCCGAGATAGCCGAAGGCAGCGGTGTGCGCGTCGTGGTCGAAAACTGGTTCGACCTGCTGCCGTCGCCTGTCGAGATGAACTGGCTGCTGGACCGGCTGGACGGCAAGGTCGGCCTCAACGGCGACCTCGGCAATTGGGCGGCACCGGCGAAATACGAGGGTCTCGCCGACATCATGCGCCGGGCGGAAATCTGCCATGCAAAGGCCGATTACGGCATTGCCGGCCTCGATGCCGACGATTACCGCACGTGCCTGGAGATGTGCGAGCGGGCCGGTTACGCCGGCCCCTTCACGCTGATCTACGACTCGCCCTTCTTCCCCGACGAATGGGACGGTATCCTGCTGCAAAAGCAGTTCATCGAGGATTTTCTGCGCGAAGCGCCGGCCCGCAGGACGGCTTGAACCGAAGCGCTATTCCTCACGCGGAAACCGCTGGCTTTCCTCTAGCACGTTCAGGTCCATGTGGTTGCGCATATAGCGCTCCGAGGCTTTTTGCAGCGGCTGATAGTCCCAGGGATAATAGGCGCCATTGCGCAGCGCTGCGTAGACCACCCAGCGGCGCGCCTGGCTTTCGCGCACGGCGGCGTCGAAATCGGCAAGGTTCCAGCGCCGCCTGGCCAGGTCGACAAGCCTTACCAAGGTTTCGGCATGAACCGGGTCGTCTGCCAGATTGTCCAATTCCCGCGGATCGGCTTCGAGATCGAACAGCATCGGCGGGTCCTTCTCGCAGAGCGAGAGCTTGTGTCGCCCGTCCCTGATGCAGACGAGCGGCGCCTCGGAACCTTCGGCGGCATATTCCATCGCTACCGGCCCGCGGCTGCCGATGCCCTCGGCCAGTGCCGTAAGATCCTCGCCTTCGGTCCACGGTTTCAACGAGGCGATATCGATGCCGGCAAGAGCCGCCAGCGTCGGCGTCACGTCGAGAGTGGAGACCGGCTGATCGATGCGCTTGGGTGTCCAGCCGGGGACCGACATCATCAGCGGAACGCGGGCCGATCCTTCGAAGAAGTTCATCTTGAACCAGAGGCCGCGATCGCCGAGCATGTCGCCATGGTCGGAAACGAAGAGGATGATGGTATTGTCAGCCATGCGGGTCCGTTCCAGGACGCCGAGAATGTCGCCGATCTTGTCGTCGACATAGGAGATATTGGCAAAGTAGCCCCGCCTTGCCCGCCGGATTTCTTCCGGGCTGATGTTGAAAGCATCGTGGTCGCAGGCTTTCATCAGCCGCTGCGAATGCGGATCCTGCCGCTCGAAGGCAATCGGCGCAATCGCAGGGTCAAGTGCCGGACAATCCTCGTAGAGATCCCAGAATTTGCGGCGTGCGACATATGGGTCGTGCGGATGGGTGAAGCTGACGGTCAGGCACCAGGGGCGTTCGTCATGGTCACGTGAGAGATCATGCAGCTTGCGGGCGGCGTGGTAGGCGACCTCATCATCATATTCCATCTGGTTGGTGATCTCGGCAACGCCGGCGCCGGTCACCGAACCCAAATTGTGATACCACCAGTCTATGCGCTCGCCGGGCTTGCTATAGTCGGGCGTCCAGCCGAAATCGGCGGGGTAGATATCCGTCGTTAGGCGCTCCTCGAAGCCATGAAGCTGGTCGGGGCCGACGAAATGCATCTTGCCTGATAGAGCCGTCTGGTATCCCGCGGCGCGCAGATGATGCGCGTAGGTCGGAATGTCGGAGGCAAATTCTGCCGCATTGTCGTAGACGCGCGTCCGGCTCGGCAATTGCCCGGACATGAAGGATGCCCGCGCCGGTGCGCAGAGCGGGCTTGCCGTATAGGTGTTGGCGAAGCGCACGGAACGCGCCGCCAGCGATTTCAGATGCGGCGCATGAAGAAAATCGGCAGGCCCATCGGGAAACAAGGTCCCGTTCAACTGATCCACCATCAGGATGAGAATATTCGGGCGCGCCATCCGGCTCCTCCTATGCTATTTGCAGATTTTATTGAAGCGCCTATTATCGCCGCTGTAAAGGCAGCTTTTTTCGATGGATGCCAAAAGGAATTTTTATGCCAGACCGCTTGCTTGAGCTTGGATGGATGCGCATCTTCGTCGAAGTTGCGCGGCTTGGAAGCTTTTCGGCGGCCGCAGCGCTGCTCGGGCTGACCCAGCCAGCCGTCAGCTATCAGATCCGTCGGCTGGAGGAGCAGCTCGGCGTCAGCCTGCTGCGCCGCCAGCATCGCGGCGTGACGCTGACTGCCGAAGGCGAGCGGCTTCTCGACGTCACCGCCAAGGCAGTCGGCGATATCGATGCGCTCGCCCGCAGCTTCCGTGCCGAGGCCCAGAGACCGGTCGTCCGGCTCAGAACCGACTATGCCTTTTCATCGCTTTGGCTGATCCCGCGCATGGACGGATTTCGGCTTCTTCATCCGGAAACGGATATACAGATCGTCGCGACGCAGCGGTTTTCGGCCGGCTTTCGTGACGAAGCGGATGTCGCGGTCGTTTTCGGCACGCGTGCGGAATTCGGCGCCATCGGCACGCTCCTGCTGCCAGAAAAGGTCGTGCCGGTCTGCACGCAGGGATTTCTCGATCGCAGCGGTCCGTTCGACGATCCGGGGCAGCTTGCCAAGGCGGTGCTGATCCATCTCGACACGCCGATGCCGTCGCCCTGGTTCGACTGGCGCAGTTATCTGACCGAATTCTCCGTCCTGCGCGACATCCATGCCGGCCGCGGCGATATCAGCTTCAATACCTACTCGCTGGTCGTTCAGGCTGCGCTGAGCGGACAGGGTGTGGCGATCGGCTGGATGGGGCTCGTCGATACGCTGCTCTCCGCGGGCATGCTGGTCGAAGCCGGCCCGCCGCTCGAGGCGCAGGACCGCGGTTACTGGCTGGTGCCGCCGCGATCTCCAAGCGCGCATAGCGAAAGCCTCGGTGCCTGGCTGGTGGATGAGGTCGAAAGGCTCTAGCGCCGCAATGCATTTCTCCGCTGGAGAAGACCTTGTCATCGGTCGCGCCGACCGACATTGTGGGATCGAATCCATAGCGAAAGTGGGCGGAAGCATGCGGCGAACGATCGGATATATCATTGGACTGCTTATGGTCGTCCTCGGGCTGATCTGGATTGGACAGGGAAGCGGCTATTTTCCCTATCCGGCGTCCAGTTTCATGATCGCCCAAACGATCTGGGTGCTTTGGGGCGCCATTCTGGCCGCAGCGGGAATTGTCGTACTGGTCATCATCTCGCGGCTGCGCCGGAGGTGAACCGCTGCCGCTTGCAGCGTCCGGAGTCGAAGTCGAATATCTGGCCGCGGCAGGCTGGCGAATGAAGGAGAATGGTATGAGTGCAACTGAAATCGAGGATTTTGCGACCCGGATCAGGAGCCATCAAGAGGGCATGATCTCCGCCTGGATCGGCATTCCCGATGCCACGCTCGCCAACCATCTGGCGCAGGAGTCCTTCGACGCCGTCGTGCTGGATATGCAGCACGGCATGTGGGACATGCCGTCGGCGGCGAACGCCGTCGGGCAGGTGCGTCTTGCCGGCAAACCGGCGCTGGCGCGCATTCCGGTCGGCGATTTCGCCTCCGCCTCGCGCCTTCTCGATGCCGGCGCCTCCGGCATCATCGCGCCGATGATCAATTCGGTCGAAGACGCGCAAGCCTTCGTCAAGACCACCAAATACCCGCCTGTCGGCGAGCGCAGTTGGGGACCGTCGCTGGCGTTGAACCATATGGGTCTGTCGGGCGACGATTATCTGAAAAACGCCAACGCGCTCACCGTCGCCATCGCCATGGTCGAGACCCGGGCGGCGCTCGACGCGATCGATGCCATTCTCGGCGTTGCCGGCATCGACGGCATTTTCATCGGCCCTTCCGACCTTTCAATCGCACTGTCGAATGGCGATCAGGTGGCGCCGAACGCTGCCGAGATCGACAGCGCCATGCAGCATGCGGTTTTGCGCTGCCGCGCCCACGGCAAATTCGCCTGCGCCTATGCCGCCGACGGCGAGCGGGCCGGCGAACTGCTGAAATTCGGCTTTGATCTGGTCATTGCCGGTGCGGAGACCACGCAATTGCGCTCCGGCGCCCGCCGCGCCATCAACGCCGCCCGCAGGGTCGCTTCGGGCAGTTGATCCGAGCGCCCGTCATTGCGCAGTTCTTCTCTGGGCACGTATTTTTGCGCTTGGGCCAGCCCGTTGATTGTGTGCTGCATGAGGGGTGCCTCGCCGCTACTGCAACCCGTTTCTCACGCAGCCATGACTGAACTGAACATGATCGACATATGGGTTACGGGATACAGGGTATTTACCGCCTCCAATGCCAACGGCTCTTTCCCGATTATGAACTTCGCGAGCCCAACATCGTGAGGCCGATAATTCACGGGGTAAAGACTGCGATCAGCTGAAACTCCTCTCATGTTCGCTTGTCGGAGGGTTCACGAGGGGAGCGTTCGCGCCGAAGTTTCGGCTCGTTACGCCAACGCACCAAGCCCGACCTCGATGGGTATTTCGATTTTATTGCATGACTAAACAGCGCAGAAAGGCACGCATTGGCCAACCCTTCGCAATCGTCCCAATTATCTTTGCATGCATCAAGGCTACACTTGCATTTAAATCGAAATTCCGTAAGCTATTTTTCATATTAGAAAGAAAGAGCTACAAATTCTTTCCATTTATGAAAGACGGAGCCTTTGCGAGAACATCTCGATCAGACCGACCGGCGACTGGTCAAGCTGCTGTCGCAGGATGCGCAGCTTGGCGTCAATCACCTCGCCGAGAAGATGGCGATCTCGGTGCCGACCGTGCGCGTGCGGCTTCGCGGTCTCGTGGGCCGCAACCTGCTCAAGATCGTCGGGTTGCTGAATCTGACCGAGCGCCCCGAATTGATTTCAGCCATCGTCGGCATCAATGCGCTGGGGCGCGGCCGAGCACGGGAACTGGCGCAGCGCATCTCCGAGCTGCCTTTCGTGAACTCGGCCTGCGTGGTCACCGGACGTTTCGACATTATCGTCGACGTGACCGTGGCCGGGGATGTTGACGATCTCTACCGTGTCACCAGCGAGCTGATCCCCGGCGCGGGCGAGCCGGGCGAAATCGTGCGCAGCGAGACCTTCGTCGTCATGGCCGCATGCAACAAGTGGGTCAGCCTGCCGGAAGGCTGCTGGTCCGAGGAGAATATGCGAAAGGAAACCGCATGAAGATCGCGGTTCTCGGCGGCCTCGGCCTACAAGGCCGGGCGGCGATCGCCGATCTCGTCGCCAGCGACGGTGTCGAGCAGGTGGTCTGTGTCGATACCGCGCCGGATGGCGCGGCCCGGCTTGGCGGCCTGACCGACCTTACCCGCATACGTTTCGTCGTGCCGGAAGGACCGATCGGTCCGGTGCTGGCGGATGTGATCCGGGATGCCGACGCCGTCATCGACCTCTTGCCACAGCCGCTGATGCGCGAGGCGGTGCTGGCGGCGATCGCCACGTGCACGCCGCTGGTCACCACCAATTACGGCAAGGCCATTGCCGATCTCGCTCCCGCGGCTACGGCAGCGGGCGTTTCGATCATGACCGAATGCGGGCTCGACCCCGGCATCGACCTTGTGCTCTATGCACGGGCCGCCCGGCAGTTCGAAACCATCACCTCCATCGATTCCTATTGCGGCGGCGTCCCCGAGCCGAAAGCGATGACCAAGCCGCTATGCTACAAGGTGAGCTGGAACTTCGACACGGTTTTGATGAGCCAGAACCGCGACAGCGTGCTGATCGAGGACGGCGAGCGGGTCGAGGTGCCGGCCCGCCGGCAACACGACAATCGCTTCATCCATCAGATCGAGGTCGCCGGCCTCGGCAGGCTGGAGGCCTTCCCGAATGGCGATGCGGCACATTATGCCGACATGCTCGGCTCTGCCAAGGGGCTGCAGCGCAGTGGCCGCTATTCGCTGCGCTGGCCGGGCTGGTCGGCGTTCTGGGCTCCGCTGAAGGAACTCGGCTTCCTCTCTGAAGACAAAGTGCCTGGCCTTGGCGCCAGCCCGCGCGAATTTCTCGGCCGGATGCTCGGTCCCCAATTGCAGTATGGCGCCGACGAGAAGGATCTTTGCGTGATGCGCAATGTCTTTTCCGGCAGCGAAGGCGGCCGCCGCAAAACAGTGACATCGGACCTGAACATAGAGCGCGACCTGACCTCTGGACTGTTCGGCATGAGCCGCGGCGTCGGCTATCCCGCCAGCATCGTGGCGCAGATGCTGGCGCGCCGCGAAATCGACGAGCCCGGCCTGCTCAACCCGCTGATGCATGTGCCGGACGGCCACTTCTTCGACGAATTGGCCAGGCGCGGCATCCGGGTTTCCGAGACGGTTAGCTGGGATTGAGGATTTTCGAGCGCGGTCGCCGCCGGCAACGGCACCGCTGTTCAAAAAGGCACCCAAGGGTGGGAACGACAACGATAACAGGGAGGAATGCCAAATGAAGATTGCCAAGCTTTTTATCACAACACTTGCGCTCGCAAGTATCGCGGCCGCTGCAAATGCCGGGGCGCTCGACGACATCACCAAGCGCGGTGAGTTGCGGGTTGCAGTACAGACACAAGGCCCTCCTTTCTCCCTGGTCGGGAAGGCCGGCGAACGGACCGGCAGTTCGGTCGAACTTGCCGAATTGATGGCCAAGGAAATGGGCGTGAAGATCACCTTCCTTGATTTCGACTGGGACGGCCTGATCCCGGCGCTGCTATCCGGCAAAGCTGATCTTCTGGTCGCCGACATGACGCCGACGCTGGCGCGGGGGATGAAGGTCGCCTTCACCAAACCCTATATGTTTACCGGCAGCACCGTTTTCACCAAGGCCGGTGGCAAGTTCGGCTCGACCAACGACTGCAAGGCCAAGGGCACCAAGATCGCTGTGCTCCTCGGTGCCACCGGCGAGAAAGAGGCCAAGGCCGCCTTCCCCGATGCCGAGATCAAGAGCTACAAGGGCGGCGGCCCGCTGTTGCTTGATGCTGTCAATAACGGCCAGGCCGATTGCGGCGTCAATGACGTCTCGGCAGTGAAGGGCCAGTCAACGGCCTATCCGGCCGGCAGCTTCACCATCATGCCCGACATGCTGTCAAAGGAACCGCTGGCGTTTGCCACGCGCTATGACGAGCAGGACCTCCTGATCTGGATGAACCAGTTTCTCGACCAGGTAAGCCTCGATGGCCGCCTGCAGAAAAACCTCGACTACTGGGTCAATTCCGACGACTGGAAGAAGGATCACTAGGTTCGACCCTGCTGATCGATCCGGATCATGATCTAGGCATCTTTACGGCCCAGACGGTTTCGCTTGCGCCTCGGCGTTGCGAAACCGTCTGGACAATTCGTCCCCTTGCCGCCTGAGGTAGTCCGCCCGCAATGCTCGAGAACTTCAGCTTCCGCACCATCGTTGAATATCTGCCCTTGTTCGGGCAGGGCCTCGTTACGACCGTGTGGCTGTCGCTCCTCTCCTTTGCCGGCGCGCTCGCCATTGGCATCGTGCTGGCCGCCATGAACCTGCAGCCCGCCCGGCTTTTTCGTCTTCCGGCCAAGGCCTATATCGACACGGTACGCGCCACGCCATTGCTGGCGCAGCTCTATTTCCTCTATTTCGGCCTACCCCGGCTCGGCTTCATCCTGCCGGAACTCGTTGTCGGCATTCTCGCTTTGTCGCTGAACAGCGGCGCCTATGTCGCCGAGATCATCCGTGCCGGCATCCTGTCGATCCCCCGCGGCCAGGTGGAGGCGGGCGTCGCTTCTGGGATGACCTACATCCAACGCATGCGCTTCGTCGTTCTGCCGCAAGCGTTCAAGGTAACGATCCCGCCGTTGCTGGGCCAGGCGATCGTGCTGGTCAAGGATTCGGCGTTGTTATCGTTGATCTCCGTCGCCGAACTGACACGGGCCGGGCAATTGCTCGCCTCTGACCGGTTCATGCCGGCGGAAGGTTTCATCGCCATCGCGGCGTTTTACCTCCTGCTCTACTACGGTCTTAAGGGGCTGGCGGCGCTGTCCGGACGTCGGCTCGGATTGGCACCAACAGGAGCGCGGACATGATCTGGCAGCAGCTGCAAAGCCTCGCCGGCAGCTATCCCCTTGCCTTGCGCGGCCTCAGCATGACCATCATGCTGTCGCTGATCAGCCTGGTGCTGGGTACGTTGATCGGCTTTTGCCTCGGCATCCTTCGAACCGGCAGCAACCGGCTGCTCAGCGGGGCGATCGGCACCTGGGTCGACCTGATCCGCGGCACGCCGTTCTTGGTCCAGATCTTCCTGATCTTCTTCATCCTGCCGGAATTCGGCATCGAGCTCGACGCCTTCTCCGCCGGCATCATTGCGCTGACAAACCTGGCCGCCTGCTTCATCTGCGAGATCGTCGCGGCCGGCATCCGCGCGGTACCAATCGGTCAGATCGAGGCGGCACTGGCCTCCGGTCTGTCACGCTGGCAGCGGATGCGTCAGGTGGTGCTACCGCAGGCGATGCGCATCGTGCTGCCGCCGCTGGTCGGGCAGTATGTGTTGCTGATCAAAGATTCTTCCGTCGTCTCGGCGATCGGGCTCACCGATCTCACCCGGGTCGGCTGGCTGGTGGTGCAGCGGGTGCCGAACGGCCTGCTGGTCTTCTTCCTGGTCGGCGTCGGCTATTTCATCGTTTGCTATCCGCTGATCATGCTCGCTCGCCGTCTGGAGCACCGGATGGGAACCGCCCATGGCGAGGTGCAATTGTGACGTCGCAGCAGAATCCGAAAGGTTGAACCAGCATGATCGAGTTTCGCGGCGTCAACAAATGGTTCGGCCCACTGAATGTGCTCAAGGATATCACGCTGAGCGTCGAGCCGCGCGAAGTTGTCGTCGTCTGCGGCCCGTCGGGGTCGGGAAAGAGCACCTTGATCCGCTGCATCAACGGTCTGGAGACGATCCGTAACGGCGATTTGCTCGTCGACGGCCAGCGCCTCGGCGATCCGGCTACCAACATGACACGGCTGCGCACCGAGATCGGCTTCGTTTTCCAGTCGTTCAACCTCTACCCGCACAAGACAGCATTGGAGAACGTCACGCTGGCGCCGATCCACGTGCGCAAGATCCCGCGTGCCGAGGCCGAGAAGGCCGGCCGCGAACTGCTTGCCAAGGTCGGTCTTGCCGACAAGCTCGATGCCTATCCCGCACAGCTTTCCGGCGGCCAGCAGCAGCGTGTGGCGATCGCGCGCTGCCTCGCCATGCGCCCCAAAATCATGCTGTTCGACGAGCCGACCTCGGCGCTCGATCCCGAGATGATCTCGGAAGTGCTCGACGTCATGGTCGCTGTCGCCGAGGAAGGCATGACCATGATGGTGGTGACCCACGAGATGGGTTTTGCCCGCAAGGTCGCCCAGCGCGTGGTGTTCATGGATGCCGGCGCCATCGTCGAGAGCGGCACGCCGGATGAATTCTTCGCCAATCCGAAAACCGACCGCAGCCGCGCCTTCCTGAGCAAGATCCTGCGCCATTAGGACACTCCGCGCAATAACTGCCGCGACCGTCGGCCCACCAAGGAGCTCGTCGACCTCATGCTGCAGGCTTTCCGCGGGCAGGGCGAAGACGGTGAACGGCAGACAGACGCAGCCTGAGCCGCTACTCCTCCATCGGCAATCGCCGAAGAGATTGGCTGCCGGAAATCTCCGTCAGCCGGCCGGCTTCACCGCCAGCCAGATGACATGGCGGGCGCCGCCGCGTTTGCCGTTGGCGCGGGTGTTGACTGCATCGACGGAAAAACCGCTGTCCTTGAGGCGGCTGGTGAAATCCGGATCCGGACCGGACGACCAGACGGCAAGCGCGCCGCCGGGGCGAAGTGCGTCGCGGGCGGCGCGAAGGCCGGCGAAATCGTAGAGCCGATCGTTGGATTTTCGGGTCAACCCATCCGGGCCGTTGTCGACGTCGAGCAGGATCGCGTCATAGGCGGCCTTGCCGGCGCGGATCGCCTCGCCGACATCGCCCTGATGGATGCCGACGCGCGGATCGTCGAGACAGCCCTTGAAGACCTCGGTCATCGGGCCGCGGGCCCAGGCAACGACAGCAGGCACCAGTTCGGCGACGGTGACGCCGGCATCTTCGGGAAGAACTGCCAGGGCGGCGCGCAGGGTAAAACCCATGCCGAGCCCGCCGATCAAGATTCTCGGCTTCGGATGCGCCTTGATCCGCTCCCAGGAAAGTGTCGCCAGCGCTTCCTCCGAGCCGCTGAGGCGGCTGTTCATCAGCTCATTGGCGCCGAGCATGATCGAGAATTCGCCGCCGCGCCGCTTCAATCGCAGTTCGCCGTTTTCACCGGGAATGGTCGCGGAATCGAGCTGTATCCAGGGGAGCATGACGGCTTTGCCTCGTTTGAAAGGAACCGTCCCCTAGCATGCGGCGATGAGCCGGGCCAGTCAGCAGGCCTCGGAGACCGTTTGAAAACGGCGCGGTGGTTTGAGGCGGTCCATGATTCAAGCTTCTGATGTGGACAGCAGCGAATTGGGTTCGGACGGCTGTCGGTGTTGGGGCGCCTCAAACGTCCTTTGTCAGACGAGGCGGCACCTCGTAGATTGCAACGACACTTTGGAGATTGGAAACATGGCGCTCAAGCGGATGGACAATGTAGGCATCGTCGTCGAAGACCTCGCAGCAGCGGTTGATTTCTTTGGCGAACTCGGCCTCGAGCTCGAAGGACGGGCCACGATCGAAGGAGAATGGGCCGGACGTATCACTGGACTGGGCGATCAACGCGTCGAGATTGCCATGATGCGCACACCTGATGGCCACAGCCGGCTCGAGCTTTCCCGCTTCCTCATGCCTGATATCGTCGCAGATCACCGCAACGCTCCGGTCAACGCGCTCGGCTATCTCCGCGTCATGTTCACCGTGGATGACATCGACATGACGCTGGAAAGGCTCAGCGCGCGGGGCGCGCAGCTCGTAGGCGAGGTCGTCCAGTATAAGGACGCGTATCGGCTCTGCTACATCCGTGGGCCCGAAGGGCTTCTCCTCGGGCTTGCGCAAGAACTCAGCTGAGGCGCAATCAAACGGGCTGTCAGATCATCCGCATGAAATGCTCCGGCTCCACTTCGACGATCTCGTCCTGCGGCGCGGCCGAACGGCGGCGGATATCCTCGACCTCGTCGGGCCGGAGACGGGCCTTCGGATCCTCGAAGCGGATGTCGGGATCGGGCACGGCCGAGAGCAGCAGCCTTGTATAGGGATGCAGCGGATTGTCGATCACCCGGGCGGTACTGCCCCATTCGACGATCTGACCGGCATACATCACGGCGATGTCTTCTGCGACATAACGGGCGGTGGCGATGTCATGGGTGATGTAGAGCAGGCCGAGGTTCATCTCCTGTTTCATCTCGTTCAACAGATTCAATACACCGAGGCGCACCGAGACATCGAGCATCGAGGTCGGTTCGTCCGCGACGATCACCTCCGGCTTCACGGCGAGTGCGCGAGCGATGTTGACGCGCTGGCGCTGGCCGCCGGAGAGTTCATGCGGATATTTCGGGGCGAGAAGATCGGGATCGAGCCTGACACGGTGAAGCAGTTCGCGGACCGCGCCGTCGATCTCGCTTCCTTTGATCTCCGGGCGATGCAGCTTCAGCGGCCGCCTCAGATGATGGGCGATGGTGTGGGCGGGGTTCAGCGAGGCGAAGGGATCCTGGAAGATCATCTGTACCGAGCGGCGGTAGCGGGCGATCTCGGCGGAGTTCGCCGCTTCGACCGGCCGGCCCTTGTAGAGAATCCGGCCCGATGTCGGCAGATATTCGCGCATCGCCATGCGGGCGCAGGTGGTCTTGCCGCTGCCGGATTCGCCGACGAGCGCCAGCGCCCTGCCGGCATGCAGCGAAAACGAGATGACGCGCGCCGCATGCACGGCGCCGGGACCATGGCCGAAAGTCTTCGTCACCGCGTCGAGCGCGAGGATGGCATTGGTCACAACAGCACTCCTCCATGCAGCGAGGGGAAGGAGGCCCAGAGCTTTTGGGTGTAGTCGTGCTGCGGCTTCCGGTAGATCGCCTCGGCTGTGTTCTGCTCCACCAGCCTGCCTGACAGCATGATGCCGATGCGGTCGCAGAACTGCACCATCAGCCCGAGATCATGGGTGATGAACAGCACCGAGAAGCCGAAATTGCGGCGCAGCTCGTTGATGCGCTGCAGGATCTCGCGCTGGACGACCACGTCGAGCGCCGTCGTCGGCTCGTCCATGACGACGAGCTTCGGATCGAGCGCCATGCAGATGGCGATGACGATGCGCTGGCGCATGCCGCCGGAAAACTGATGCGGATAGTCACGCATGCGGTCCGGCGCGATGTCGACGAGCCTCAGCATTTCGGCGGTGCGCTCGCGGGCCGCCGCACGGCTCATGCCCTTGTGGGTGCGCAGCATATCGTAGAATTGCGCCTCGATGCGCAGCACCGGGTTCAGCGAGTTCATGGCGCTCTGGAAGACCATGGCGACCTCGCGCCAACGGAATGCGGCAAGCGCCTGCCGGTCGAGCCCGAGCACGTCGCGGCCGTCGAGCAGGATGCGGCTCTCTTTGCGGATCAGGGCCGGCGGTTTGTGCAGGCGGCTGATGGCAAAGGCGATGGTGCTTTTGCCACAGCCGGATTCGCCCGCAAGGCCGAAGACCTCGCCCGGCGCCACGTCGAAGCTGACATCGTCGACGGCGCGGAAATCCTTCTCCTCGCCGATATAGTCGATGGTGAGGTTCCTCACCGAAAGCAACGGCTGCGTCACAGGCGGCCCTCCCCGGAACGGACAAGCAGGGACCAGCGCTTCAGGTGATTGCCGGTGCGCAGCCGCGGATTGGCGATCTCGTCGACGGCGAAGTTCAACAGCGACATGCCGATGCCGAGGAAGGCGAGCGCGAAGCAGGGGGTGAGAATATCCCACCATGCACCGACCGAAAGGGCCGAGGCCTTCTGGGCATTGTAGAGCATTGTACCCCACGAGATCGCGCGGGGATCGCCGAGGCCGAGGAATTCCAGCGTCGCCTCGGTGATGATCGCGAAGATGACGCTGCCGATGAAATTGATGCCGACGATCGAAATCACGTTGGGAAAGATCTCGAAGGTCATGATCCGCCATTGCGGCTCGCCCATCATCTCGGCCGATTTGATGAAATCCTTGTGTTTGACGGAGAGCGTTTCGGCGCGGGTGACGCGTGCGCCCCAGGCCCAGGAGGTGGCGCCAAGGATGAGGGCGATGACGAGCGGGCTTGCCTGGCCGATGAAGGCGGCCAGCACCAGCAGCAGCGGCAGGTTGGGAACGACCAGCACCATATTGGTGAAGAAGCTGATCACCTCGTCGGTTCTGCCGCCGCGATAACCGGAGATGATGCCGAGCGCGGTGCCGACAAGGGTGATCAGCAGGCCGGCGCCGAAGCCGACGGCAAGCGAGGTGCGGGCGCCGTAAATCAGCCGGGCAAAGACATCCTGGCCGATGCGGGTGGTGCCGAGGATATGGTCGAGCGACGGCGGCTGGTGCGGCCGCCCGGTGCGGGCGGCGGGATCATATTGCGTCAGCAGCGGTGCGGCGATCGCGATGATGATGATGACGGCGATGATGACGAGGCCGGTGAGCGCCTTGCGGTTTCGAAGCAGGGTCATCATCTCACGCTCCCTTCAGCCGCGGGTCAAGCAGCATATAGCTGACGTCGACGATGAAATTGGCGATCAGCATGGTCGCAGTCATGATGAGGAGCTGGCCCTGGATGACAGGGTAATCGCGGGCGAGGATCGCCTGGTAGAGAATGTTGCCGAGGCCGGGATAGTTATAGACGACCTCCGTCACCAGCGAGCCGCCGAGGATGGTGCCGATGGCGATGGCGAGACTGGAGACGGTCGGCAGCAGGGCGTTGCGGGCGGCGTACCAGAGCATCACATGTCGGTCGGAAAGTCCCTTGGCGCGGGCCATAACGATATAGTCCTCACCGAGCAGGTTGATCATGTTGTTGCGCATGGTGACGGTGAAGCCGCCGATCAGCACCGTGCAGAGCGTCACCATCGGCAGGATGCCGTGATAGGCGACGCTGCCGAGATATTGCAGGCTGAAGGCTGGATCGAGCGATGGATCGGCGGCGTAGCCGTTCGGAAACCAGCCGAGCGTGAAGCCGAAAATGAAGAGCACGATCAGCGAGGTGACGACGGCCGGCACCGAGGTCGCGAAAATCGCGCCGACGGAGACGATAACGTCGAACCTGCTGCCGCGGCGCCAGGCGGCGGCGATGCCGAGCAGGGTGCCAAGTGCAAAACTGATGATCGTCGCTGTGCCCATCAGGCCGACGGTCCAGATGAGAGCATGGCCGAGCACCGAGGTGACCGGCAGCGGGAAATACTTGATCGAGCGGCCGAGATCGCCGGTGAAGATGCTGCCGAGATAGGTGAGATACTGTTGCCAGAGCGGGCCGTCGACGAAGCCGAAGGTGAGCTTCAGCGCCTGCAGGCTTTCCGGTGGCAATTCGGTGCCGGCGCTGGAGAACATGATCTGCACCGGGTCGCCCGGCATCAGCCGCGGCAGGAAGAAATTGATCGTCGCTGCCGCGATGAAGGCTGCCATGTAAAAGACGAGGCGGCGAAGCAGGAAAACCATGGGAACTCCGTCGTGACGTGAGCGGCGCGTCTAGATGAGCATCCGAAAACCGCTTACAGTTTTCAGCATCATGCTCTGACGCCGCTCCCGGGATGATGATGCTTACTTGACGGGTTCGAGGGCCAAGAGGTTGAGCAGGCGTGCCGGGTTGGTCCGCGAGATCGACGGATTGACGAAGGGGTTTTCCTTGGTCGACCAGCCTGTGAAACGCTTGGTGTTGTACTGATACCAGTTCGGATTGTTGAACACCGGAATGACGGGCATATTTTCGGCGACGATGCGCTGCGCCTTGTTCATCGCATCCTTCTGCTCGGCAAGATCGGCGGTCTGGGTGAACTCGGTGACGAGTTTCTCGACATCAGGATTGAACCAGCGCTGCGCGGTGAAGCGGGTCTTGCCCTTGTCCGAAGCGCTGAAGGCGCGCTTGTAGGGATAATAGGGCGAGGCCGATGCCGGCAAGCTGTTGATCGCCGCATCGAAGGTGCCGTTGATGAGGTTGCCGGTCCAGACGGCTTCTTCAGGCGTTTCGATCTTGGCGTCGATGCCGACCGCCTGCATGCCTTCGACGGCGAGGTTGACGGTGTCGATCCAGTCGGTCCAGGCGCTCGGGACGATGATCGAGAAGGAGATCTTGCTGCCATCGGGATTGTCGCGGAGGCCGTCGCCGTCCTTGTCCTTATAGCCCGCTTCGTCGAGCAGCGCCTTGGCGGCATCGGCGTCATAAGTCGCGAACTTGCCGAAGTCGGCCTTGACCGATGGATCCGCCCAGCTCTTGTAAAGCTCGCCCATCAGGCCGGGGTCTTCGTTCAGCGTCGGATAGCCGTAGCCGGCGACATCGATCATCGTCTTGCGGTCGAGCGCCATCGAGACGGCACGACGGAACTTCAGATCGTTGAAGGCCTTTTTGTTGTTCTCGTTCGCCGTGTCCAGGTTGAACAGGAAGGCGACCATGCTGCTCGGCGAATACCAGTAGTGGAAATGCGCCGGGTCTTTGGACACATAGACATTGTCGATATCGGGAATGAAGGAGACGCCCCAGTCGAGCGTGCCGTCGGCCGTCGCCGTCAGCATCTGGTTGTTGTCGGCAAGCTGCGGGAAGCGCATGCAATCGACTTTCAGATGCGCGTTGTCCCAGTAGTTCGGATTGCGGCACTGGTCGTAGGTCTGGCCGGTGAAGCGCGGCACCTCCGTCAGCGGGCCGCTGCCGACCGGCGCCTCATTGGCGAAAGTGACCGGATCGGCGACGTCCTTCCAGACATGTTCGGGAACGATCGGCAGCTGCGAGATCTGTTCGGCGGCGAGCGAGCTCGGATTGGCGAGCGTGAAGCGCACCGTCTGGCCGTCGACGGCTTGCACGTCGGTGATGAAGGTCCAGATGCTGACGAAGTCGAGCGCCGGGAATTTCTTCAGGTAATCATAGGTGAACTTGACGTCGGCTGCGGTCAGCGGCTTGCCGTCCGACCATTTCAGGTTCGGACGCAGCTTGAAATCGATGCTCTTCAGATCGTCGGAGAGCTTGAAGCTTTCGGCCAGGCGATAAACCGGTTTGTTGCTGTCGAAGCGATTGAAGATAACCAGCGGCTCGTAGATGAAATCGAGCGTCGACTGGCGCGACGAGGTCTGGTTGAACGGATTGAAGTTGCGAACCCAGGTCGTCGCCGGTTCGATATTTACCGTCAGGATCGTCTGCGCCAGGGCAGAGCCCGAAAGCAGCGTCAGCGCAGCGGCGGCAAGAAGATATTTTTTCATGTCTTATTCCCCTTTTTTATACGATGAGAGATGCGCCGGTCAGGAGACCAGCGCGCTTGCAAACATGTCTTCGACTTCAGCATGGGCGGCGCGGACGTCGACCTTGAGATTGCCGAGGCGGCCCTTGCCGGCGGCGATCCGTTGCAGCGCGGCGTCCGTCAGCGGCCGGGCGGCCTTGGCGGCGGCCTCGCTTTCGGCAATGTCGCCATGGCTGTGGAGGGCGATGTCGAAGCCGGCGTCGAGCACCTGCCTGACGCGTTCCGGCAGGGTGCCGGCGAGCGACTCCATGAAGATGCAGTCGGAAATCAGCACGCCGTCATAGCCGATGTCGTTGCGGATGACGTCGTGCATGACAGGTGAGACGGAGGCCGGCAGCTCCGCGTCATAGGCCGAGTAGACGACATGGGCGACCATCGCCCAGGGCGTATCCTTCAGCGCGACGAAGGGCTTGAAATCGGTCGCAGTGAGCGTCGCGCGGGAGGCGTCGACCACCGGGCGCTCCTTGTGGGAGTCAAGCGTCGCACGGCCATGGCCGGGAATGTGCTTGATCACAGGCATGTTGCCGGTCTCGAGCAGGCCATTGACCACCTCGCGGCCGAGGGCGGCGATGACATCGGGATCCGGGCCGAAAGAGCGGGCGCCGATGACCGCGCTCGTCGTCTCGAAGACGAGATCGAGAACGGGCGAGCAGCCGCTGGAAAGACCGAGTTCCGTCATCATCGCGCCCATGGCCTGGGAGGAAAGGCGCAGTGCTTTTTTGCCGAGATCGAAATCGCGGCGGGCAAGTTCGGCAAACTGGCCGAAGCTGTGGAAAAGCGGCCAAGGCCCGGCATCGAGATGCTGGACGCGGCCGCCTTCCTGGTCGGTGAAGACAGGCGCATCGTCGCGGCCGACGGCTTGCCGAAAGCGTTCGATCAGGCGCCTGGTCTGTTCCGGCTCGCGCTGGTTGCGCCGGCCGACGAAGAGGCCGAGCGGATTGGTCTCGCGGAAGAGGGCGAATTCATCATCCGAAATCGCGGGATTCGGAAGGCCGACGAAAAGGGCGAGCGGGGTCGAGGACAATTCTGTAACTCCGGGATCAGATGGTCATTTCGGCATGCTTCTCAGCATGCCTTCGTAAATGCCCTTGTCGGGGGCGGGGATGACGATGGCGCCGGCGGTCCCGGCGTAGAAATCGACCGGGCCGGCATCGCCGATGAAGGCATAGGCGTGACCGAGCGTCTTCATCGCCTGAAGGCAGGCGGAAAAAAGGGCGAGCCCGATGCCCTTGCCGCGCGCTTGGCGGTCGACGCCGGTCGGGCCGAAGAAGCCGCGCGCCGTCGTGTCATAGCAGGCAAAGCCCTTGAGCTTGCCGCCGTCGACGGCGATCAGGCAGGCAACAGGCTGACGCGCGAAGGCGATTGCAACTTCGCTCGCCCAGTTTTCGCTGAAGTTTTCGCGAACCCAGTTGACGACGAGATGCAATTCCGGGGGAAGGGCCGGGCGGATGGAAACGCTGACATCGTCGGCTTTCCGCTTCAGATCGGCAAGCTGTGTGGAGTATAAGCTCACAAGCAGGTCTGGCACCCGTCACTCCTCCTGATATTCCTCTATTACGGAATATATCCCCTTTTAATGACATAGATTTGGCGATCTGGCTGGGCTTGTCAACAGGGATTTTTCAGATGGGTCGCAACGCTGCTCGCCGTTACGCTCCTGCTTTCAAAGCAAGGTAGTTGCCGAACGCAAAAACGGCTCGGGGCGCGAGCCCGAGCCGTTTCGATGGAAGCGTGCGTCGATGTGCGCGCTTATCCCTCGACTCTCCAGAGCGCATGAAAATGCTGCACCGGGCCGTGGCCGGAGCCGACGGTGAGGCTTCCTGATGCCGCGACCGCGCCGGCGAGGTAATCCTTGGCGATGGCGACGGCCTCAGACACCGAGGCGCCCTTGGCAAGCTCTGCCGCCAGCGCGCTCGACAGCGTGCAGCCGGTGCCGTGGGTGTTCTTGGTCGGCTCGCGTCTGGCTTCGAACCAGTGCAGGCCGTCGGCTGTGGCAAGCACGTCGGGGCTGTCGTCGCTGTCGAGATGACCGCCCTTGACCAGCACGGCCGCCGGGCCGAGCGCGCGCAGCTGCTCGGCCTGCGCCGCCATGTGAGACCGGTTTGTCGCCACCGGCTGGTGCAGCAGGGCGGCGGCCTCCGGCAGGTTCGGGGTCAGAAGTGTCGCCAGCGGCAGCAGCCGGCTGGTCAGCACGTCGACCGCTTCGGGTGCCAGCAGGGCGGCGCCGCCCTTGGCGATCATGACGGGGTCGATGACGATGGGGATGCTGCGCCGGTCGGCCAGTGCGGCAACAAGCGCGTTGGTGACGGCATCGGCGATGCCGGCATTGGCGATCATGCCGATCTTGACGGCATCGACGCGCACATCGGCAAAGACGGCGTTGATCTGGTCGGCGACGAATTGCGGCGGCACCAGATGCACGCCGGTGACACCTTGAGTGTTCTGCGCCGTCAGCGCGGTCAGTACCGCCATGCCGTAGACGCCGCGAGCGGAAAAGGCCTTGAGATCGGCCTGGATGCCGGCGCCGCCCGAGGGATCGGAGCCGGCGATCGATAAGACGTTGCGGATCATGCGCGGGCCTTTCGGATTTCTCCGGCGATGCGGCGAGCAGCGGCTTCAGGGTCCGGCGTGCCGCAGATGGCGGAGACGACGGCAAGCCCCTTGGCGCCCGCGTCAAAGACTTCGGCCACATGCTCTGCCTTCAGGCCGCCGATCGCAACCGACGGCACCGGCGAAGCCGCCACCAGCCTTGCCAGGCCCTCAAAGCCGATCGGCTGCTTGTGGTCGGCCTTGGTCGGCGTCGCAAACACCGGGCCGACGCCGGTATAATCGACGAGGCTGGGATCGACGGCAGCGGCGAGCGCCTCGGTCTCGACCGACAGGCCGAGGATCATTCCGGGGCCGATCATCTTGCGCGCTCTCGCCGCATCCATGTCTTCCTGGCCGATATGCAGGCCGTCGGCGCCGATGGCGATGGCCGCCTCGACATCGTCGTTGACGATGAGCAGGGCGCCGGTGCCATCAAGCGCCTGTTTCAACGCGCGTCCGGTCTCGATCATCCCGGTCGTGCCGGCATGTTTGTCGCGCAGTTGCACCATTGTCGCGCCGCCGGCAACGGCAAGGCGGGCGGTCTCGACCATGCCGATCCCGGCGCAGAGATCGGGGTCGAGGACGAGATAGAGCGAGAGATCGAAGGTCTTCATGCGGCCGATATCCTGGCCCTGGCATCGAGCGTTTCGGCGTCAAGCGCGTTCAGCGCATCGAGGAAGCGCCAGGCGAAGGAGCCGGGACCGGCCGCACCGAGTGCTGCCTCTTCGCCGGCGATGGCGAAGGTTGCGAGTGCTGCGCCCGTCGCCCCGAACATATCCTCGGGTACTGTGGCGGCAAAGGCGCCGACGAGGCAGGTGAGCGAGCAGCCGAGGGCGGTGACCTGCGGCATCAAGGCCGATCCGCCTGTGATCCGCACCGCCCGCTCCCCATCGGTGACGAAATCGACTGCACCGGTGACGGCGACGACCGCCTGCTGGCGCTCGGCGAGCCATCGCGCTGAACCTTCCGCCTGTTCAACCGGATCGCGGCTGTCGACGCCCTGGCCGCGGCTCTCGCCGCCGGCGAGCGCGATGATCTCGGAGGCATTGCCACGGATGATCGTGGGCTTGAGCGCCAGCAGACCGGCGACCGCATCGCGGCGGAAAGCCGTGGCATAATGGGCGACCGGATCGAGCACCCAGGGTTTGCCGGCTGAGGTCGCTGCCTTCGCTGCGGCCTGCATGCCGTCGATCCATTGCGACGACAGCGTGCCGATATTGACGGTCAGCGCGTTGGCGATGCCGGCGAATTCGCCGGCTTCCTCAGCGGCATGCACCATGGCGGGCGAGGCGCCGGCGGCCAGCAGGACGTTGGCGGCGATGTTCATGGCGACGTAATTGGTGATGCACTGAACGAGCGGCGGCTTCTCGCGCATCGCCTTCAGCATGGCTCCTGGTGTGGTCCTGGTCTGCATGTGGCCCCTTTCAGGCGGGGGCGGGCACGGGGTAATTCGTACGGCGAGCCGCGACCCCGAGCGACTCCCTCCGCCGGCATTATCCGGTTCAGGTTCGAAGGGTGCTTCTCAGCCCGTCTGTCGACGGGCGCCCCTGTCTCTCATCGCGCTCTTTTTCGCAGAGAATGGGGCGGATGTCATCTCGAAAATGACAGTCCTATTTGTGTGGCATTTACAGCAGGGGCGACGAATAGAACGGCCAACAGTCGTGGATCACCCCAGATCGTGTCCGCAGAGAATCTTATAATAGCGTCTAACTCAAATCATGAAGATCCGTCGCAATCGCCAACCCGATCGAAAACTCCGAAAACCGCACCGTCAACCCGCTGCGCTCCGGCGTGCAGGCCATCGGCCCGACCTCGTAACCGTCGGCGGCCGGGAAGGGCGCTAGCCGCAGCAGCGGCCAGCGGCTCCCGTCGCGAGAGGTCTGGATGCGCAGGGCGCCGTTGGCGAGGGTGACGCGGATCTGGAAATCTTCGAGTTCCTTGAAGGGCTGCGACACCGACCAGTCGGACCTGCCGTCGGTGACGACGGTGCTGAGGAAAGCTTCGCCGTCGGTGAATTCCACGCCTGTTTTTACCCAGCGTTTCCCGTCGAGGCGCACCATCAGGCCAGCCTGGTCGTAGAGGGTGCGGAATTCGCCCTGGATGCGGATCTGGGCGGTGAAGCTCTCTGCCGTGGGAAAGGCAAGGAAATGGCCGCTGTCGCGGGTGAAGCCGTAATGGGTTTCCCGCCAGAAATCGGTTTTTTCATCGGTCGTCAGGGTGAGGGCGGTGTCGTCGGCGTGCCAGCTGGCCGGTTCGTTCAGCCATTTTCCGCCCTTGAAATTGATGTTCATTCTTTTCTCCCGTTCCGCTGAAGCCTGACCATCCGTGTGCTTGGCATAATGCGCAGCCTTCGTGCAGGCGCAGCCGAAGATTGTGTTTTCTCGCGTTCCGGTATCCCGGCAGAGGCATAATCGGTCACCCACGCTTGACAGGATCAATCCAGCTCTTATTCTCTTACAAAAAGATGAATTACATAATTGTGGAACTGGACCGGGAGCCTTCTCATGAAAACACTTGTCGCATTTCTCCTTGGCACCGCGCTCGTCGCCCTGCCTTCGACCCTGCTTGCCCAGGAAAAGGGCGGCGTCATCAATGTCGCGACGATCGGCGAGCCGCCGACGCTTGATCCGATGTCGTCGACGGCCGATCTCGTCGGCATCGTCACCCAGCATATTTTCGAAACGCTTTACACATTCGACAAGAGCTGGAACGTCACGCCGCTACTGGCCGAAAGCCTGCCCGAGATCAGCGCCGATGGCAAAACCTATACGATCAAGCTCAGGACCGGCATCAAATTCCACGACAATAGCGACATGACCTCGGACGATGTCGTCGCCTCGCTGACCCGCTGGATGAAGATCGCCTCGCGCGGCAAGCAGGTGTCGGGCTTCATCGACAAGATCACTGCTGTCGATCCTTCAACCGTCACCATCACGCTGAAGCAGCCCTATGCGCCGCTGACCTCGCTGCTTGCCTTCAACAATTCGGCGGCGATCATCATCCCGTCGGAAAAACAGGACGAGCCGATGAAGGAGTTCATCGGCACCGGTCCCTATATGCTGAAGGAGCGCAAGGCCGACCAGTATATCCAGCTCGTCCGCTTCGATGGCTATAAGTCCCGCGAAGGCGACAGCAATGGTTATGGCGGCGCCCGCCATCAATATCTCGATGAAATCCGCTTCGTGCCGGTGCCCGATCCGAACACCCGTGTCGAAGCCGCCGTCTCCGGCCAGTATGATTATGTCGATTCGATCGCCGTCGAATCCTACGATAAGGTGAAGGCGTCGACTGCCTCGCAGCCGGTCATGTTGAAGCCCTTCGGCTATCCGGTCTTCGTCTTCAACACGAAGGAAGGTGTTGCTGGGAATGTCGAGGTCCGCAAGGCGATCCGCCAGGCACTCAGCATGGAAGACATGCTGGCCGCCGCTTTCGGCAGCAAGGATTTCTATGCGCTCGACGGCGCCATCTATCCGAAGTCCTTTTCCTGGTCGACCGATGCCGGCGTCGAAGGCGCCTATAATCTCGCGGATCCGGAAGGGGCGGCCGCTGCTGCCAAGAAGGCCGGTTATAATGGCGAGCCGATCCGAATCCTGACCAGCCGGCAGTACGAATTCCACTATAAGATGGCGCAGGTCGCCGCAGAATATCTGAAGCTTGCCGGCTTCACCGTCGATATGCAGGTGGTGGACTGGGCGACGCTGACTCAGCGCCGCACCGATCCGAAGCTCTGGGATATCTACATCACCCACAGCCCGTTCCTGCCGGAGCCGGCCCTGATCGGCTCGCTTTCGACCAGCTCGCCCGGCTGGTGGGATACGCCGGCCCGCAAGGCCGCCGTCGATGCCTTCACCGCCGAGGTCGACCCGAAGAAGCGCGCCGCGCTCTGGGCCGATGTCCAGAAGGCTATCTATACAGATGCGCCCTTTATGAAGATCGGCGATTTCAACGCCGTCTCGGCGAAATCGGTCAAGCTCGAAGGTGTCGATCCGGCCCCATGGCCGTATTTCTGGAACGCTTCGATCAAGAAGTAAACATCGCCGCCGGCGCTGGCCCTTCGTGGCCGGTGCCGGTCTTCTTTTCTGCCGCATCTGCAAGGGCTTGAAGGCCAGCATTCATGATCCGCTACATCCTCCAGCGCCTGTTCGGCATGATCGTCGTGATGTTTCTCGTCGTCACGATCGTCTTCGTCATCGTGCGCGTGACGCCGGGGGACCCGGCTGCCGTCATGCTCGGGCCGGATGCGACGCCGCAGGATGTTGCCGATCTGCGGAGCCGCCTCGGCCTCGACCAGTCGCTCGGCCTGCAATATTTCTATTATATCGGTCAGCTGCTGAGGGGCGATCTCGGCCAGTCGATCTTCCTCAACATGCCTGTCACCTCGGCTCTGCTCGACCGCGCCGAGCCGACCTTCTTCCTGACGCTGTTTTCGCTGGCCATTGCCGGCGTCATCGCGCTGCCGATCGGCATCTATGCGGCCTATCGGCGCGGCTCCTTCGTCGACCAGGCGGCAACGACGCTGGCGATGTTTGCCGCCAGCATCCCAAGCTTCTGGCTCGGCCTCATCCTGATGCAGTTCTTCGCCGTCCGGCTCAACCTTTTCCCGGTCTCGGGTTATGGCGGCCCCGGCTCGACCTTCCTTGAGCGGATGTATCATCTGACCCTGCCGGCCTTCGCGCTCGGCATCGTCTCCTCGGCGCTGATCCTGCGTTTCACCCGCGCGTCGATGCTCGATGTGCTCGGCGATGATTATATCCGCACGGCGCGCGCCAAGGGGCTGGTCGAGCGCAAGGTCATCCTCAAGCACGCGCTGAAGAATGCGCTGATCCCGATCCTGACGGTGCTCGGCCTGACGGCGGCGGTGCTGATTTCGGGCGCCGTCGTCACCGAGACCGTCTTCGGCCTGCCGGGTGTCGGCAATCTCGTCGTCTCGGCGGTGCTGCGCCGCGATTACCCCGTCATCCAGGGGGCGCTGCTCGTCATCGCCGCCCTCTACGTGCTGATCAATTTTGCAATCGACATGCTCTATCTGCTGGTCGATCCGAGGGTGCGCTACTGATGGCCGATATCGCGATCAAGCCCGCCGAGAGCGAAGGCAGCAAATTCGTCCGCCGCCTGCTGAAGCGCAAGACGGTGGCCTTCGGCCTGC
Source organism: Rhizobium sp. NZLR10 (assembly GCF_019685125.1). Lineage (NCBI taxonomy): Bacteria > Pseudomonadati > Pseudomonadota > Alphaproteobacteria > Hyphomicrobiales > Rhizobiaceae > Rhizobium > Rhizobium sp. NZLR10. The sequence goes on from NZ_JABDWE010000006.1 coordinate 248,480, forward strand.
TGATCCTGACGATCTTCGTGCTGCTGGCGGTCTTCGCCCCTGTCGTCGCGCCCTATTCGCCGTCCAAACTTTCCATCGTCAACCGGCTGAAACCGCCGAGCGGCACCTTTTTCTTCGGCACCGACGAGTTCGGCCGCGACGTCTTCTCGCGCACGATCTTTGCCGGCCGCCTGTCGCTGCTCGTCGGGGTGGCGGTCGTCAGCCTGTCAGCCGTGATCGGCGTGACACTCGGCCTGCTTGCCGGTTTTTTCCAGAAGCTCGATACGCCGATCGCCCGGCTGATCGACGCGATGATGGCCTTTCCCGATATTCTGCTGGCGATCGCGCTTGTCGCCGCCCTCGGTCCCTCCTTGACCACGGTTATCATCGCGCTGTCGATCGTTTATGCGCCCCGCCTTGCCCGCATCGTCCGTGCGTCGACGCTGGTCATTCGCGAGCTGCCCTATGTCGAGGCGGCAAAGGCGCTCGGCATTTCGACCTTCCACATCATGACCCGGCATGTGTTGCGCAATCTGCTCTCGCCGATCCTGGTGCAGGCCACCTTCCTCTTCGCCAGCGCCATGCTCGCCGAAGCCGGGCTCTCCTTCCTCGGCCTCGGCGTCAGCCCCGAAATCCCGACCTGGGGAACGATGATCGCCGCCGGCCGCCAATATATCGGCCAGGCCGACTGGATGACGCTGTTTCCGGGTGTCGCCATCATCCTCTCGGTGCTGTCGCTGCAGATGGTCGGCGACGGCCTCAGGGACATGCTCGATCCAAGACTTCGCAAGGACCTTTAATCCGCCGACCAGACGTCGGCCCAATCCAAATTTGCATGACAGGAGTTTGCGTGAATCAGTTTCCCACCGCCGCCGGCAAGGTCGAGAACTCGCCTTACCAACGGTTGGCCGCCCTCGGCATCAAGCTTCCGCCGCCGCCGCCGCCGATCGCCAATTTCGTGACGCATGTGGTGGAGGGCAATATGCTCTACCTCTCCGGCCAGGGGCCGCGCGAGGCCGATGGCTTCCTGCATGCCGGCAAGGTCGGCGCCGGCGTCAGTGTCGAGGAGGCCTATCGGCATGCACGGCTGACCGGCATCAATCTGCTCGCCGTCATGCATGATGCGCTCGGCGATCTCTCCCGCGTCAAGCGGGTGGTCAAGCTGCTCGGCATGGTCAATGCCGTGCCTGAGTTCGAGGATCATCCGAGCGTCATCAACGGCTGCTCGGATCTGCTGATCGCGGTCTTCGGCGCGGCCGGCGAACATGCCCGCTCAGCCGTCGGCTTCGGCTCGCTGCCGGGCAACATCACCGTCGAGATCGAGGCGATCGTTGCCTTGAATGGCTGACGAGAGCTTTCATATTTGGAGAAGGGTCCACCCATGGCCCGTTCCTCGACCCAGACTTCTGGAGACCTTCATGCCCAATGATATCAGACCTTCGCTCGGCCTTCGGCCCGTCATCAACGTATCCGGCACGATGACCAGCCTCGGCGCGTCGATCGTCGTGCCGGAGGCGATCGAGGCGATGGCATCGATCCTGCCGCATTTCGTCGAGATCAACGACCTGCAGCGCAAGGCAAGCGCCATCATCGCCCGGCTGACCGGCGGTGAGGCGGGCTTCGTCACCGCCTCCTGCTCGGCCGGTATTTCGCTGGCGGTCGCCGGCGCCATCACCGCCGACAATCTGCTGGCGATCGAGAAGCTGCCGGATGCCGTGCCCGAGAAGAACGAAGTGCTGGTGCAGATGGGCCATGTGGTGAGCTACGGCGCGCCGGTCGACCAGGCGATCCGGCTTGCCGGCGGCAAGGCCGTGCTGATCGGCCAGGCGACCTCGACGCATCGCTTCCACATGGAAAAGGCGATCACCGACAAAACAGCCGCCGCCGTCTATGTCGTCTCCCACCATGTCGTCGATTACGGCCTGTTGAACCTCAAGGAATTCGTCGAGGTCGCCCATGCCAAGGGCGTGCCTGTGATCGTCGATGCCGCCTCGGAATACGATCTCCGGATTTTCCTGGAGCAGGGGGCCGATATCGCCCTCTATTCCGGCCACAAGTTCCTCGGCGGCCCGACCTCCGGCATCGTTGCCGGCCGGAAGGAACTGGTGCGCCATGCCTTCCTGCAGAACATGGGCATCGGCCGCGGCATGAAGGTCGGCAAGGAAAGCATCTTCGGCGTCATGGCAGCGCTGGAAGCCTGGGAAAACCGTGACCATGCCGGCATCCGCGAACGCGAGACCGGTTATCTCAACCTGTGGAAGCGCACACTCGATGGCCGCCCCGGCCTGACCTCGCTGATCGAGCCTGACCCGACCAACAATCCGCTCGAGCGGCTGCGCCTGATCGTCGATCCCGAAGAGGCCCATATCACCGCCTGGGACTTGGCCGATGCGCTGGCGAGGGGCAACCCGCCGATCATCGTGCGCGACCATGAGGTGGAGCACCGTTATTTCTATCTCGACCCGTGCAACCTGCATCCGGGCCAGGACGTCATCGTCGCAAACCGCCTGGCCGAGGAACTCGACAAGGCGCGCGCTTCCAACGAAATCATCGCGACGCCGATCGAAAACCGCAGCCGGCACCGCTTCGATGCCGCGCTGCGCTGGCCGGATTAAGCCGCAAGGGGAGCGATATGGCTGAGGTTCAAGCGCAACCGATCGAGACGAGCGCACCCGTTCTTTCCGTCGACAGGCTAACCACCTCCTTTCTGGTGGATGGCGCCTGGAAGCCGGTGGTGCGCGATGTCTCGTTCACCGTCGCACCCGGCGAGACGGTGGCGATCGTCGGCGAATCCGGCTCGGGCAAGAGCGTCACCTCGCTCTCCATCATGCGGCTGCTGCAGGCGGATACGAGCCGCGTCGACGGCCGCGTGCTGCTCGGCGGCCGCGACCTGCTGGCCTTGCCGGAACATGCCATGCGGCAGGTGCGCGGCAACGAGGTGGCGATGATCTTCCAGGAGCCGATGACATCGCTCAATCCGCTCTTCACCATCGGCGACCAGATCTCCGAGGCGCTGCTTTGCCATTCCGATATGAGCCGAGCCGATGCCAAAGCCGAGACGATTAGGCTGCTGGAAAAAGTCCGCATCCCCTCTGCCGCCTCGCGTTTCGGCGAATATCCGCATCGTTTTTCCGGCGGCATGCGCCAGCGGGTCATGATCGCCATGGCCCTTGCCAGCCGGCCGAAACTGCTGATCGCCGACGAGCCGACGACGGCGCTCGACGTGACGATCCAGGGCCAGATCCTCGATCTCATCAAGATGCTGCAGGAGGAGGAGGGGACCTCGGTTCTGTTCATCACCCATGACATGGGCGTCGTCGCCGAGATCGCCGACCGGACGGTGGTGATGTATCGCGGCGAACAGGTGGAAAGCGGGCTCACCGCCGATATTTTCCACCGCGGCAGACATCCCTATACCAGGGCGCTGCTATCGGCCGTGCCGGTGCTCGGCTCAATGCAGGGCCGCCAGCGGCCTCTGCGTTTCCCCGTGGTCAATACGGCGACGGGGGAATCCGACATTCCGGCCGAAGCCGCCGATACGGTCGCGATGGCGCCGGTCCTTGAGGTGAAGAACCTCACCAAGCGTTTCGACATTCACTCCGGCCTGTTCGGCCGGCTGACCAGCCGCGTGCACGCGGTCGAGAACGTCTCCTTCGATCTCCATGCCGGGGAGACGCTGTCGCTCGTCGGCGAGTCCGGCTGCGGTAAATCGACGACGGGGCGCGCCATCTTGCGGCTCATCGAGCCGCAAGCCGGTTCCGTTCTCGTCGAGGGCAGGGAGGTGCTCGGCCTCGACAGGAGGGAGCTGCGCGAGATGCGAAAATCCGTGCAGATGATCTTCCAGGATCCCTTTGCCAGCCTCAATCCGCGCATGACGGTGGGTGCGGCGATCGCCGAACCCTATCTCGAACACAGGATGGGCAATGCAAAGCAGGCAAGGGACGTGGTCGCCGACCTGTTGGTGAAGGTCGGCCTGTCTGCGGATATGGCGGCGCGGTATCCGCATGAATTTTCCGGCGGCCAGCGCCAGCGCATCTGTATTGCCCGGGCGCTTGCCTTGCAGCCGAAGGTCATCGTTGCCGACGAAAGCGTCTCGGCGCTCGACGTTTCGATCAAGGCGCAGGTGATCAACCTGATGCTGGACCTGCAGCAGAGCCTCAACCTCGCATTCCTGTTCATTTCGCACGACATGGCGGTGGTCGAGCGCGTCAGCCACCGGGTGGCGGTGATGTATCTCGGCGAGATCGTCGAGATCGGCCCACGGGCCGCCGTCTTCGAAAATCCGCAGCATCCCTACACCAGGAAACTCATCGCCGCCGTGCCGGTGCCCGATCCGGACCGCCGCCACGAAAAGCGGATGGTGGCCAATGACGAGATCAAGAGCCCGATGCGCTCGGTCGACTACCAGCCTCCGGCCACCTTCTATCGTGAAGTCGGACCGGGCCATCTGGTGATGGCCGATCGGTAGGTTCGCTTGGCCCAATGGCAGTTGCCTAACGGGCTGGCGGCGCATAAAGCAGATGTAGTGACACCTGCCTGGAAAGCCGCATCAATGGACAAGACAGAGTATTATTCGAAGCTTGGCGGTCTGCCGCCGCAGACCCAATTGCTTTCCGGCAAGGCCGTTTTCACCACGGCTTACGCGGTCATCCCGCGCGGCGTCATGAGCGATATCGTCACGAGCGTCCTTCCGCATTGGACGGGAACGCGGGCATGGGTTCTGTCCCGGCCGCTTTCCGGCTTCTCCGAGACCTTCTCGCAATATGTTATGGAAGTTCAGCCGGGCGGCGGAAGCGACCGGCCGGAGCCGGACAAGCGGGCCGAGGCGGTCCTCTTCGTCGTCGAAGGCGGCATGACGGTGGAGCTTGAAGGCGTCAGCCACGCGCTGCGCGCCGGCTCCTTCGTCTATATCCCGGCCGGTTCGGCCTGGCGCCTGAAAAACGATGGCTCGACCGCGGCGATCTTCCATTGGATCCGCAAGGCCTTTCAGGAGGTCGAGGGGCTGGAGCTGCCGCCGGCCATCGTCACGCATGAGGATGACCATCCGATCCGGGCGATGCCCGACACCGATGGGCGCTGGGGCACGACCCGCTTCATCGATCCAGCCGATGTGCGCTACGACATGCACGTCAATATCGTGACCCTGGAGCCAGGTGCGGTGATCCCCTTCATGGAAACCCATGTCATGGAGCATGGCCTTTATGTGCTTGAGGGAAAGGCGGTCTATCGCCTCAACCAGGATTGGGTCGAGGTCGAGGCCGGCGACTTCATGTGGCTGCGCTCCTTCTGCCCGCAAGCCTGTTACGCCGGCGGCCCCGGCCGGTTCCGCTACCTGCTCTACAAGGACGTCAACCGGCACATGAAACTCTGGTAGAACCTGCGCCGGGCGACATCCATGCGGCCGTGATCACGCCGCCGTTGCTTGTCGCTTGGCAGCCTTCACATGGGTTGTGCTGCGGCGACCGTCGACGCTGACGGGGACGTCGCCGTCAACAGTGGCGCGGCGCACCACCCGGTGCTGGTCGCCATAATCGTTGACAGCATAATGCTGGGTGGCGCGATTATCCCAGATCGCGACATCTCCGGCTCTCCAGCGCCAGCGCACGGTATTTTCCGGCGCGGTGACGTAGGACTGGAAGACCTCGTAGAGGTTGGCGGAATCGGCCTTCGATACGCCGATCAGGCGCTGAACGAAATTCCCAAGCAGCAGCGATCTTTCGCCGGTTTCCGGATGAACACGCACGACCGGATGCTCGGTCTCGTAGATGGTCGAGGTGAAAATCTCCTCGAAATGCTTCTTCTCTGCATCCGTGGCGCGAGGGCGCACGGCGGCATAGTCATAGGCATTGCTGTGAATGGCCCATAAATTATCCGCCAGCAATTTGAGCGGCGCCGGCAGACTTTCGTATGCCGCATGGGTGTTGGACCAGATCGTGTCACCGCCGGCTGCCGGAATGACGACGCCGCGAAGGACAGAAAATTTGGGGTAGGCGTCGACGAAGGTAACGTCGGTGTGCCACTGGTCCGCTCTGCCGCCGCCGCGGCTGGAATCGAGGTTGAGGATGGAAGCGGTGCCGGCGACCGGTCCCTGGGTTGGATGCGGCACGAGGTCGCCCAGGCGGCGTGCGAAGGATTCCTGTTCGGAATCGTCAAGATGTCCCTGGTCGCGGAAGAAGATGACCTTGTGCTTCAGGAGAAGCTGATTGATGGCCGCCACCGTTGCATCCGAAAGTTCTCCGCCGAGGCGGATACCTTTGATTTCGGCTCCGACACGGCCGGTCAGCGGCACGACATCGGTGTCGGGAATGATCTGATTGACGAGAACCGGATTGCTCATGGAAATCTCCTGTTGATATGGGAAGAAGTCGGCAGGTCACATGCGCCCGAAGAAGCGTTCAAAGGGCGTTCGAAAATCTCATCGCTGAAATCGACAGGGTCATCGAACAAAATAATCTATAAAAGATATAGACAATAATTTCTAATTTTGCGTGTTTTCGTAAAAACAACCGACTTCGATCGTTCTTTCTCGCCGATGGTTTCCTCGCCGACGGGGAGACTGGCGGCGCCTGTCGTTTCTTCGTATCGTCCGCAGGCTGCGCCGGATGTCCCGGCAATTTCAGAGGCCGTAAATCGGCGCCCGGAGAGGAACTTTCGATGACAACAGTCAAACTCCTGTCGGACCAAGAGGCCGCAGCCATTCCGGCCGTGCAAGCCGTGTTCGACGACATCCGAGCGACACGCAAGACCGACTTCATCAACAACTTCTGGCGTGCCCTTGCAATCGATCCCGCAAACCTCAAACGCGTATGGGAAACGCTCAAATCGGTCATGACGGTCGAGGGCGCGATCGATCCGTTGACGCGCGAGATGATCTACATAGCGGTGTCAACCGCCAATGCTTGCCAGTACTGCGTTCAATCCCATACCGCTGCCGCCCGTGCGCGGGGAATGACCGATGCCCAACACGGCGAACTCCTGACGATCATCGGACTTGCCGGCCAGACAAACCATCTCGCTCTCGCCATGCAGGTTCCGCCCGATCCGGAATTTGAGGTGCGATAGAAACAAGGGACTTGGCGCTGGCATCACATGCGCAGCTGCCGCCATCTGCAATCTCCACCTCCAGATACGGGAGTGATATAATGCAACGTTAAATTGGCCGTTGGCTCTGGGAACCAGACACCCGCCTTCTGCTAAATACCCTCCAAGGATCCTTTCCTCGGCGCCTTGCGGGCCGCGAGGGATGCTGCAGGCATCTCAAAGAGATCGTTCTTCGTCCTGATGAAACGTCCGGATATGAACGCCGCCTTGCTCGATTTCGGGGGCGGCTTCAAGATCGGACCTTCACTTCTGCGAAGGCGCGTCTCATTATTGCAGACCCGGCAATAAAATAGAAACTATTCACGCAATTGTGGGTGTGAGGATCTGACGGCAATATCCATCCGTCAGACGAACACAGCGTCGCCTGAAGTTTTCAATGATGAACTCGCAAGACGCGAGATGGCTCAGAACCTTTCTTCCATGAACACGCAGGGGCGTACTACTCTCCGCAGGCGCCGCCGCAGCGGCCATGGCAATTTCACCCTCTCTCAGCTTCGCAGCCAACGCTGCTCCCGCCACCAACCCAATCGAAGGAACCAAGACAATGGCATATATAACCACCAACGACGGCGTTGAGATCTTTTACAAGGACTGGGGTCCGAAGGATGCGCAGCCGATCGTCTTCCATCACGGCTGGCCGCTGTCATCGGACGACTGGGACGCCCAGATGCTTTTCTTCCTTTCGAAGGGATACCGCGTCGTCGCCCATGACCGCCGCGGTCACGGTCGCTCCGCCCAGGTTGCCGACGGACACGATATGGACCATTACGCCGCCGATGCCTTCGCCGTCGCAGAAGCGCTCGACCTGAAGAATGCCGTGCATATCGGCCACTCGACGGGCGGCGGCGAGGTTGCCCGCTATGTCGCCAAGCACGGCCAGCCCGCCGGCCGCGTCGCCAAGGCGGTTCTCGTCTCGGCTGTGCCGCCGCTGATGCTGAAGACCGAGAACAACCCGGAAGGCCTGCCGATCGAAGTCTTCGATGGTTTCCGTTCGGCGCTCGCGACGAACCGCGCCCAGTTCTTCCGCGACGTTCCGGCCGGTCCGTTCTACGGCTTCAATCGTGATAGCGCGACAGTTCAGGAAGGTGTGATCCAGAACTGGTGGCGGCAGGGAATGATGGGCGGAGCCAAGGCCCACTACGACGGCATCAAGGCCTTCTCCGAAACGGACCAAACGGAAGACCTGAAGGCGATCACGGTTCCGACGCTCGTACTGCACGGCGAAGATGACCAGATCGTTCCGATCGCGGATTCGGCCCTGAAGTCGGCAAAGCTGTTGAAGAATGGTTCACTCAAGACCTATCCCGGCTTCTCGCACGGCATGCTGACCGTCAATGCCGATGTCCTGAACGCCGATCTTCTGGCCTTCGTGCAGTCCTAAACAAGACCCGGAGCCGCGATGTGAAAGCAATCGCGGCTCCGATCTTTTATTGAACACAGCACGAAATTCGGAACGGGACCATGATGCTGTTGACCCCAGAGCTTGTTGCCCTGACGTTGCGAGACGTCCTGGACGATGGCCCAGAACCGGGCTGGACACCACTCTCCGAGGCGGAACTTGACTGTCTCGTCGACAGGATTGAACGAGAGGCAGGTGGCGAACCGATTTGGGTCTTCGCTTACGGGTCCCTTATCTGGAACCCTGAGTTCGAGCCGGCAGCCCGAATGCCAGCATTCGCATATGGATGGCATCGATCGTTTTCGCTGAGGATCGAACGTTGGCGGGCAACCAGCGAACAACCAGGTCTGATGATGGTTCTCGAACGCGGCGGGCGTTGTGATGGTGTGGTACTCCGTTTATCCGAAGAGCGTCGCCGCCAGGATCTCGGTGCGCTCGTGGCGCGCGAAATCAAGTACCACGAAGTCGCCGCCATGGTCCGGTGGGTTCGCGTGCAGACGCCTGAAGGCATGAAGAACGCCCTGACCTTCTGGGCAAGTACCAGACGATCCGGCCTCACCAAGCCATTGCCGAGGCAGACCACCGCGGAGCTAATCGCAAACGCCTGCGGGCAGGGCGGATCGTGCGCGCAATATCTGCACAACACGATCGTTGATCTTGAGGCCGAGGGGATCCGAGACCGAAATCTCTGGCATCTGCAGGCGCTCGTGGCCGAGCAGATCAAGGCAAAGCAAGCAGCCTGATCGTCGTCCTAACTGAACGTCAATCCAGCATGACCATGTGCGCCGGGACTTGCTCTTCGAAGAACTTCGAGAAGGATGCGATCCGGGGCGGCAGGGCCTGATATGGCGGGTAGTAGAGCGTCAACCACAGGTCGGGCGGAGCCCATCCCTTGAAGACATGGACAAGACGACCGCTGCGGATGTGGTCGGCAATATTGAACCCCGGTAGCATGGCAACGCCCACACCGTCGGCGGCCATGTCCGCCAGAACCTCGCCACTGTTGGCGCTGAAGGCCCGACCTGCCGAAATCGTCATGCTGGATCCACCATCCGATAGCACCCAGTTCTCGCGCCGGCTCTCACCGCTATAGGCGAGGCAGTCGTCAGGTGTCAGTTCGTTCGGGTGCTGCATTTCGGCGAACCGACTCCCGGGCGCCGCGATGAGTATCCGAGGAACGGCACGGATCTTGCGCCAGATCGTGAACTTGTCCGATGGTTGGGATGAGATGCGGATCGCCAGGTCGTAGTCGTCATCGACAATGTTCACCAATCCATCGGACAGCGAGATCTCGAAGCTCATCTTTGGATATCGTTCCTTGAATCCTGAAAGGATCGGCGGCAGCACTGCCTTTCCGAACCATGTCGGCGCGCTGATCCGGAGCCGCCCTTCGTCAGCCTTGTGAGTGTTCATCACCTCGCGCCGTGCGTCTTCGAGCGTCTTCACCGCAGGCTGGATCTGCGCGGCAAAGATCGCGCCATCGGTCGTGAGGGAAACCTGCCTCGTAGTGCGCACAAAGAGCTGAACGCCGAGTTCTGCCTCGAGCGCGGCGATGGCACGCGTGACGGCTGCGGGTGTCATGTCCAGTTCGCGGGCTACCTGGGCGAAATTCCGCTTCTCGGCGGCGAGGAGGAAGGTTCGGAGAGCTTTGTAATCGTTCATATCATTGTTTCAAAAATTGCAATTCAATCACAAGGAATATTGCAATTCTCGGCGGCGATCAACCGGCCTACATTCATATCAACACACGAACATCAACGCCCATTGAAAGGCATCGACATGATCAAAGATATCAAGGGACTGCATCACGTGACCTCGATGGCATCGGATGCGCGGCAGAACAACCGCTTCTTCACCGACACGTTGGGCCTGCGCCGCGTCAAGCAGACAGTCAACTTTGACGACCCAAGCGTCTATCATCTGTATTACGGCGACGAGAACGGCTCAGCCGGGACGGTCATGACCTACTTCCCGTTCCAGAACATGATGCTGGGGCGTCCAGGCGTGGGCGAGGTCGGTGAAACGCAGTTCTCCGTGCCGAAGGGTTCGCTGAAGTTCTGGCAGGATCGCTTCACCGCTCAAGGTGTCGACGGGCTGGAAACGGACACCGTCTTTGGTGCCAACCGTCTTCGTTTCATGGGACCGGATGGCGACAGCCTTGCGCTTATCGAGTCCGCCGACGATACCCGCGCCCCATGGCTGGGCGACGGTATCCCTAGCGATGCTGCCATCCGCGGTTTCGCCGGCGCTCGCTTCAGCCTGCACGATATCGCAGCGACTGAAGAACTGCTCGGCTTCATGGGCTACCAACGCGCCGAAAAGGAGGGCGATGTGACTCGCTTCATCATTCCAAACGGAAACGGAGCGGACACGATCGATCTTGCAGCACTGCCGAAGACGCCTTTTGCCCGTCAGGGTGCGGGTTCGGTCCACCATATCGCGTTTGCGGTCGACAACCGCGAGAAGCAGCTTGAGGTGCGCAAGGCGCTGATGGATACCGGATATCAGGTCACGCCCGTCATCGACCGCGACTATTTCTGGGCGATCTACTTCCGCACGCCGGGTGGCGTTCTGTTCGAGGTTGCCACGAACGAGCCGGGCTTCAACCGAGACGAGGACACCGCGCATCTCGGCGAAGCACTCAAGCTCCCGAGCCGATACGAGGAATTCCGGGATGAGATCCAGGCCAACCTCGTGCCGCTGGCGGCCTGATGCCCAGCATTGATCGTCATGTGACGAAGAACTTGAAGCGTCGCGGATCCCTGAATCGCGGCGCTTCAGTGCGTCCTGCGCGAACGCCCGCAGCGATGAGCTATGCGGGCGTTGAGGGCGAGGGCGATATGCGCGACGAGAGAGCGGTCCGCGCCATCCTGACCGATCAGGGGCAGGAGGGCAGCGCCGATATCCCGCACCGTAGGATCATCCATGCCGCGACAGACAGCCAGATCATTCAGCCCTCACCTGTCTGATCCGCGAGTTCGGTCAGATGCTTCCGCGGGAGATGTATGACGAATGCTTCGAACTTTCCGCGGACGGCGATTGCCGCGCCCTGCGCAGACTTATGAGACAGACGGATCCTTTGGGATAAGATCTTCGGAGGAGAGGGCGGTCTGTTCTGCCATATGTCGGAATGCTCGACTCGATCAGATGGAGCACGATGAGAAACGCGTCGTCGGCCGGATATGACCACGGCAGGATCCCGCTCGGTGTAACCTCTGGCGACATAGGCCATTGTCATCTCGGCTTCCCGAAGAGGCCTCGTCACGAGAGTGCGTGCACTGCCCGCCTGGACCCATTCGCCCATATTGTTGGCGACCGCCGATGCTCCCTCACAATGAACTCTTATGAAGAGGGCGTGGAGGTCGAACAGACTTCCCGAGCCGCTGGTTTGCAAATTTCCGCTCAATCCACCGTTGTGGCGCGTCGGGTCATATTAGGATAGTTTCTCGCGCGAAGTTCGCCGCAGGTCTTGTCGAATAGTCAGATCCATGGAACGAAAGACAGGCAAATCTGGCCGCGCGCGCTGGAGCGGCCCAGGCGTTTCGGCGCCAGATTCCAGGCGTGGTTCCGACTCCCCTGATCGGGCGAGCGGCGGGCGCTTCCCCACTACGGAACGGCGGAAGCTGAGGCTTGATGTCCATTGTTGCGAAATGTGTAATTCATTCGCAAGTAATATTGCAATTCCGTGTCGAGAGCCGACGCAATAGATTTCTATTCAGCAGCCAAGACAACGAGTGAGCGGCTCTCAAAGGGAACCCGCAACACTCCAAGGATTGCAGAACGAGCGTCGTGCCGCGGCATCCGATGCTGCTGCCCATTCTGACACCGCACAGGCGGTCCAAACAACCGAAGAGGAATTGACTATGTCCAAGCTCGAAGTCCTGACCCCGGCAAACAGCCAGCTCATCTTCATCGACCAGCAGCCGCAGATGGCGTTCGGTGTGCAGTCGATTGATCGCCAGACACTGAAGAACAATGTCGTCGGCCTTGCCAAGGCCGCCAAGATCTTCAACGTCCCCACCACGATCACCACGGTCGAAACCGAATCCTTCTCGGGCAATACTTTTCCGGAACTGCTCGCCGTCTACCCGGAGAACGATATTCTCGAGCGGACCTCTATGAACTCCTGGGACGACCAGAACGTCCGTGACGCGCTGGCGAAGAATGCCGCCAACGCACGCAAGAAGATCGTCGTCTCGGGGCTCTGGACGGAAGTCTGCAACACGACCTTCGCACTCTCCGCCCTCCACGACGTTCCGGAATACGAGATCTACATGGTCGCCGACGCTTCGGGCGGCACTTCGTCCGACGCACACAAATACGCGATGGATCGCATGGTGCAGGCAGGCGTGATCCCGGTCACCTGGCAGCAGGTTCTGCTCGAGTGGCAGCGCGACTGGGCCCGCAAGGAGACCTACGACGCGGTCACCACGCTTGTGAAGGAACACTCCGGCGCCTATGGCATGGGCATCGACTATGCCTACACCCACGTCCACAAGGCCGCCGAACGCGTCGCCCACGGCAAGCGCATCGGCCCGAACCCCGCCAAGTAAGGCCTGCTCGGCCCGCTCCGATAACCCCGTCGGGGCGGTCTTTCCGTCATTCTGGAGGACATCCCATGAAAATCTATCTCCTGTCGCTCGGTGCAGGCCTGCTTGTCGGCATCGTCTACAGCCTGCTCAACGTCCGCTCACCCGCACCGCCGGTCATCGCTCTAGTCGGCCTTCTCGGAATTCTTGTCGGCGAACAGATCATACCGCTCGCAAAGACCTTGTGGAGCAAGGAGCCGGTAGCCGTCTCATGGCTTCATCAGATCAAGCCGCACATGTTCGGTCACCTACCCAAGGGCGGCGATCGTATCGACGTTGCTCATCGCGCAGACGGCCAAGTAGAGGAGCGGAGCTGATGACGACGCGGCGAACCTTCCTTGGAGGAGCATCAAGCCTGGCGTTTTCGAACCTCTTCTCACCGGCGAAAGCCGCCGATCCCAACCAGACCCGAGTAGACACCATGCATCCCGACCTGATCCTTCACAACGGCCGCATCACCACACTTGACCGGACCAATCCGAACGCGACGGCGATCGCCATCAAGGACGGGCTGTTCTTGGAGGTCGGATCCGACAGCGAGATCATGGTGTTGGCTGGCCCCGACACCAGGATCGTCGACCTCAAGGGCAAGCGCGTCCTGCCGGGCCTGATTGACAACCATACCCACGTTATTCGCGGTGGCCTGAACTACAACATGGAACTGCGCTGGGACGGCGTGCGCTCGCTCGCAGATGCCATGGACATGCTGAAGCGCCAGGTGGCGATCACGCCCGCGCCGCAATGGGTGCGCGTTGTCGGCGGGTTCACCGAACATCAGTTCGCCGAAAAGCGTCTGCCGACGATCGAGGAGATCAATGCGATCGCTCCCGATACCCCGGTCTTCCTGTTGCATCTATACGATCGGGCACTCCTGAATGGCGCGGCCCTGCGCGCCGTCGGCTACACCCGCGATACGCCGAACCCGCCGGGTGGTGAAATCACCCGTGATGCCAATGGCAATCCGACTGGCATGCTGCTGGCCAAGCCGAATGCAGGCATTCTCTACTCGACGCTCGCCAAGGGGCCGAAGCTTCCTCTGGACTATCAGGTAAACTCGACCCGCCACTTTATGCGCGAACTGAACCGCCTTGGCGTGACCGGAGTGATCGACGCGGGCGGCGGCTTCCAGAACTATCCGGACGATTACGAGGTCATCCAGAAGCTGTCGGACGAGAACCAGATGACGGTTCGTCTGGCCTACAATCTCTTCACGCAGAAACCGAAGGAAGAAAAGCAGGATTTTCTGAACTGGACGCAGTCGGTCAAATACAAGCAGGGCAACGACTATTTCCGTCACAACGGTGCCGGCGAAATGCTTGTCTTCTCCGCCGCCGATTTCGAGGATTTTCGACAGCCACGTCCTGAAATGGCTCCGGAGATGGAAGGCGAGCTGGAAGCGGTGGTCCGGGTTCTTGCCGAAAACCGTTGGCCGTGGCGCATGCACGCCACCTATGACGAGACCATCTCCCGCTCGCTCGACGTGTTCGAGAAGGTCAACAGGGACATCCCGCTCAAAGGCCTCAACTGGTTCTTCGATCACGCGGAGACCATATCGGAACGGTCGATCGACCGCATTGCGGCACTTGGCGGCGGCATCGCCACTCAGCATCGCATGGCCTATCAGGGCGAATATTTCGTCGAGCGCTACGGCCATGGCGTGGCGGAAGCCACGCCGCCGATCAAGCGCATGCTCGACAAGGGCGTGAATGTCTCGGCAGGTACGGATGCCACCCGTGTCGCCTCCTACAATCCGTGGGTCTCGCTCTCGTGGATGGTGACCGGCAAGACAGTTGGCGGAATGCAACTCTACCCGCGTGCCAACTGCCTTGATCGCGAGACGGCGCTTCGCATGTGGACCGAAATGGTCACCTGGTTCTCGAACGAAGAGGGCAAGAAGGGCCGTATCGAAAAGGGCCAGTTCGCTGATCTGGTCGTGCCGGACAAGGACTTCTTCTCCTGCGCCGAGGACGAAATCTCGTTCCTCGTTTCGGAGCTGACCATGGTCGGTGGCAAGATCGTCTACGGCGCGGGCGACTTCAAGACGCTCGACGAGAACGACATCCCGCCCGCGATGCCCGACTGGTCTCCTGTCCGCAAATTCGGCGGCTATGCCGCCTGGGGCGAGCCGGAAGGTGCCGGTGCCCGTTCGTTACGCCGCACGGCAATCTCCACATGCGGATGTGCCAGCGATTGCGGCGTGCATGGGCATGATCATGCCGGTGCTTGGACGTCCAAACTTCCGATCGCCGACCTCAAGGGATTCTTCGGCGCTCTCGGCTGCTCCTGCTGGGCAGTCTGATCTCGGCTTCACGCTTGGGCGGCCACGCCGCCGCCCGAGCAATCCATTTCATAATTTCAAAAATCGCAATTGAATCGAAACGATTGCTGCAATTGTTGGCAGGGCGGTAACCAGCCAATATCGCTCCATCAAACGCAGCCGCTCGTTCAGACCGGCGAACCTGCAGGGAGCAGATATGACCAACCAATCACATATGTCGAATCCAGTTCGGAGCAGTCTGGCCCGCGTCGTCGGCTCTCCTGTCACGCGAACGGTGTCGCTGCTGGCGCTCTGCGCCGCCTATATCCAGGGACCGCTCACCAAGATCTTCGATTTCAACGGCGCATTGGCCGAGATGGATCATTTCGACCTCCATCCAGCGGCCTTCTTCGCAGTCGCCGTCATCGTCTTCGAACTCACGGCTTCCGCCATGGTGGTCTCGGGCTTCCTGCGCTGGACAGGCGCCCTGGCGCTGGCTGGCTTCACGCTTCTCGCGACCTTCATCGCGCTCCGCTTCTGGGAAATGGCCCCGGGCATGGACCGTATGATGGCGGCCAACGCCTTCTTCGAGCACCTGGGCCTCGCAGGCGCATTCGTCTTCGTTGCAGCATTTGACCTCACCAAGGGAGCAGGCAAATGAGTGCCGCAAAATCATCCGGGGGAACCTTCGGGCCCCTCGCACAGCCAGTCTTCGCTGTTCTGTGGATCGCCACCGTCGTTGGCAACACCGGAAGTTTCATGCGCGACGTCGCCAGCTCCTGGCTGATGACGGATCTGTCCGCATCGCCCGCCGCAGTCGCCATGGTTCAGGCGGCCGGAACCCTGCCGATCTTCCTGCTTGCCATCCCGGCAGGCGTTCTCACCGACATCCTCGATCGCCGCAAGTTCCTGATCGCTGTCCAGCTCCTGCTGGCATCCGTCAGTATATCCCTGGTGGTTCTGTCCCAGACAGGCATGCTTTCGGTCAGCGCGCTGATCGGCCTGACCTTCCTCGGCGGCATTGGCGCCGCGTTGATGGGGCCGACCTGGCAGGCGATCGTTCCGGAACTGGTGAAGCGTGAGGACGTGAAGAGCGCGGTGGCGCTCAACTCGCTCGGCATCAATATCGCCCGCTCCATCGGGCCTGCTGCGGGCGGCCTGCTTCTCGCAGCCTTTGGAGCCGGGATCACCTATGGCGCGGATGTCGCAAGCTACATCGTGGTGATCGCAGCTCTGGTCTGGTGGCCACGGGCGAAGGATGCAAACGACGCGCTTCAGGAGAACTTCTTCGGTGCCTTCCGCGCCGGACTTCGCTACACCCGCTCCAGCAGACCGATGCATGTCGTCCTCCTGCGGGCCGCCATCTTCTTCGCCTTCGCCAGCGCCGTCTGGGCGCTCCTCCCGCTCGTCGCCCGGCAACTGCTCGGTGGGGATGCCAGCTTCTACGGCATCCTGCTTGGTGCGGTCGGAGCTGGTGCGATCGGTGGAGCCTTGGTCATGCCGAGGCTGCGCGAACGCCTGAGCTCGGACGGTCTGCTTCTTGGCGCAGCACTGATCACCGCAGTCGTCTTGGGTGTCCTGTCGCTTGCCCCGCCGAAGATCGTCGCCATCATCGTTCTTATGTTCCTCGGGGGCGCATGGATCACCGCCCTGACCACGCTCAACGGCGCAGCGCAGGCTGTTCTACCCAACTGGGTGCGCGGTCGTGGTCTTGCCGTCTACCTGACCGTATTCAATGGTGCGATGACTGCCGGAAGCCTCGGCTGGGGTGCTGTCGGCGAAGCTGTTGGCATCCAGTCTACCTTGCTCATTGGAGCGGCTGGTCTTCTCGTTGCCGGTTTCATCATGCATCGCGTGAAGCTTCCTGCAGGCGATGCCGACATGGTGCCGTCCAACCACTGGCCCGAACCGCTTGTCGCCGAGCCGATCGCCCATGACCGTGGTCCGGTTCTGATCCTGATCGAGTACAAGGTCGAGAAGCAGCACCGCAGTGCGTTCCTGCACGCAATCGATTATCTGTCCAAGGAGCGTCGCCGCGATGGAGCATATGGCTGGGGCGTTACCGAAGACTCGGCTGACCCGGAGAAGATCGTCGAGTGGTTCATGGTGGAATCCTGGGCCGAACACCTTCGCCAGCACCGGCGGGTTTCCAATGCAGACGCCGACCTTCAGGGCAAAGTTCTGACCTACCACGTCGGCCCGGAGAAGCCCGTCGTCCGTCACTTCTTGACCATCAATCGGCCTGATGCCGCATAACGAAAACGCAAAGGTCAGGGCGGCTTCGGCCGCCCTTTCCATTATGTCGCCTGGCGCAATGAATTCGAAACAATTGATGCAATTGCGAGAGCCGACGATCAGCGGCAAAACTCAGGTGCCGTGCGAGACACGAAATTACGGCAACAGCATCAGTCGAGGTCACGATCATGAAACTTCCTTCCCTTCCCACACTCCTGAGCTTTAATGGCGGCTATGTCGACACACTCGGCTTCCTGTCGCTTTCCGGGCTGTTCACCGCCCATGTCACTGGAAACTTCGTGACGCTAGGTGCCACGTTGGCGCACGGTCTGGACGGAGCATTGTCAAAACTCCTGGCACTACCGATGTTTTGTCTGGTCGTTTTTGTATCACGTCTGGTCTGCCTGAAACTTCAAAGTCGGGATCGCTCACCCATCCGGCCAATGCTTGTCGTCAAGCTGCTGCTGTTTGTGGGAGTTGCTGCCTACGCACTCTTTCATGGCCCGTTTCGGGCTGAAGAAGGGGCCGTCACACTGGCGGTCGGCATGGCCCTGGTTTCGGCGATGGCTATTCAGAATGGGCTTCACAAGGCGCATCTGTCGAAAGCGCCGCCTTCCACGCTGATGACCGGCACGACCACGCAGATCATGCTCGATCTCGCGGACATTCTGACCGATCCGAAAGCCGACGAAGTCGTGACAGCGAAAGCACGGGTTAAAAAGATGGCAGCAGCCGTCGCGACCTTCGCCCTCGGCTGCGGTGTCGGCGCTGTCGGTTACATGTACGCTCCCGCAGCGGCGTTCAGCCTGCCTGCGGTAATTGCCACGGTCGCGCTCTTTGCAAGCAGCGCAGGTGCCGAGTCCTGAAACCCGACAGCCCCTTCGATATTGATCCGTCGAATCGAAAAGGACACCACTATGGACATCGGCAGTGAAGCAGGCGGCGTCGCCAGCCTGATCGCCCCCATTCTGAAATATCTCGGTCGCGGAATATTGCTGGGGCTCGAAATCCTAGCGTTACCGCATAACCCCGAACGCCGTCGCTGATCCGGCTGTTCGACGGCCGGCCGATCGCCTTTGTGCCGCACCGACGCCGCGCCGCCAGTGCCGATACGGTTCAGCAATCGGCAAACCTGGCGCTCGCTCAACTCAAGCACACATGCGCCGCGCTGCGAAGATTCTCGCTATGGCGACGATTGCATGGCCGCGATCGCTCCAGCGAAAGCAGACCGGCTGCACCGGCATGGTCATAAGCCTGCAGCATGAGGCCGAGCAGTAAGTTGACATTGACCAGCATATCAAGAGGCGAGACTGTCGCATCTCTAACTGGCCCAACTGTCGCATTACTAAATAGAATGTACCCTCCTACATCACAATGTGGCGTAATCTGTCTTATGGAACTTAGGGGATCGCGGTTGCCGCCGGATTGGCAGCCTTCGGAATATACAACCTTGTCGCGGCGCGGTACCGCGTCATTTCCGGTCCGTCATTGGCAGACGCCAAAGCGTTCACTCCCGCTGGGGAGCTCCTGAATACCACTTTGTCAGAGGTCGGCTTGCTTCGGCCGAAGCTGCGGTTTGTGGCCACCTTTATTCGCGGCTTGCCAGGTGACGCTTTTTCTCGTCTTTTCGTTGTGGTTTATGCATGGATTAGTTGCATTTTAATGATGCCTATATGATTTCGTTAGGTCCGCTTTGGCACCCTCCCCCCACCTTCGGGAGATGCCATGTTCACTGTGCTTTCATGTATCGCCGACCAGCATGACTGGACGTTGCTTTTCGTTGCCCTGGCGATCTGCTGCTTCGGCAGCCTGACGGCAGTCTTCATGCTGACGCGTGCGCAGGAATGCGTGCGGCACCACCACCACTACTGGCTCATCGCCGCTGCCGTCGTTCTCGGCGCCAGCACCTGGGCAACCCATTTTATCGCGATGCTGGCCTATGCCGGTCCGGTGCCCATCGGCTACGACGGCCCTCTGATCGTTCTGTCGATTATCGCCGCCGTCGTTCTGTTTGCGGTAGCGGTTGAAATCGCTTTCATGAATGCTAGCCGGCTTGTCCAGGCGTCTGGTGGCGTCTTGGTCGGCATTGCCATTGCGGCGATGCACTTCGTGGGGCTGCTCGCGATCACGCCTTTCAGCATGGTCTCACTCGCCGTAGATAAATCGATCGTTGCGTGTATGTTGGCAATCGTGTTCGGCATGGTTGCGTTTGCCGTCCTACGGCGGAGCGCAGGCAGCCGTTCCTACATTTTCGCCAGCGCGGCGTGTATCGTCCTGGCGATCTGCAGCCTGCATACCGTGTCGATGAGCGGTGTCCAGATCACCCCTTCCGCCGAGCCCGTCCATGCCGATTTGTCATCGGTCGATCGGATCGCCATCGCCATCGCTGTATCGATCATCTCGACATTGATCCTGCTCGGAGCCGCCGCAGCCCTGTTTCTTGACCGTCATTTGACCGATCTGCGCGGGCTGGCGAACGCCTCGTTCGAGGGGCTCGTCATTGCCCAGGAGAATGTCGTCATCGATCTCAACGAGAAATTCGCGGCGATGGCCGGTAAGGCAGCTGCGCTTCTGAAAGGGCAACCGGTCGAGGCGGTGCTTGCGATCGAAAGACGCCTTGGCATCGACACCTGCCAAGGCGCCGTGTTCCGAGAGGGCCAGGACAGGATTCCGGTCGAGATCCTTGCTCGAACGATCGAATATCGTGGGCGCGAGTGCCAGGTCATAGCCGTACGCGATCTGACCGAGCGCCATGAGGCGAGCCGCAGGATCGAGCATATGGCGCGCCATGACCCATTGACCGGCCTCGCGAACCGTCGCGAGTTTGACCGGCGTTTCGAGATGGCGATTGCCGGCGCTGCAGAAACACCAAGCGGGCTGGCGCTTCTTGCCCTCGATCTGGACCGTTTCAAACTCGTCAACGACACGTTCGGCCATGCCGAGGGGGACGCAGTTCTTCAGCGGGTTGCGCAGGTCTTGGTCCGCACCTTGCCACCGCATGTCACGATCGCTCGCATGGGCGGAGACGAATTCTGCATCATCCTCGCAAATACGTCCCGCCAACAGACGGAAGCGTTGTCGGCCGATCTGCTGAAGGCTTTCGCCGGCGAGTTCGCAGATCTCGCAACCTCTTCGGGATTCGGCGCCAGCATCGGCATTGCCTTGTACCCGGAGCACGGCGTTACCGATCGGCGCCTCAGAAACAATGCCGACATGGCGCTTTACCGGGCCAAGAGCGGCGGCCGCGGCAGAGCCTGCACGTTCGAGCAGGCGATGGACATTGAATTGCATGCCAAGCGGCAGCTCGAGCATGATCTGCGGCACGCACTCGGCAAAGGTGATCTGTTCCTCGTCTACCAGAGGATCGTTGATACATCCTCGCAAGAGCCGTGCGGTTACGAGGCATTGTTGCGATGGCGTCATGCAAGCAGAGGCATCCTTGCACCGGCAGACTTCATCACTGTCGCCGAAGAAACCGGCTGCATCATCCCCATCGGGATCTGGGTCCTGGAAGAAGCTTGCAGCGAAGCAGCCTCGTGGAAAACCCCGCTGACGATCGCGGTCAACATCTCGCCGGTTCAGTTTCTGATGCCGAACCTGGTGGAGCAGTTCTCGCAAATTCTTGCGAAAACCGGACTGCAGCCTGACCGCCTGGAGCTTGAGATCACCGAGTCGGCGCTGTTTCACGATCGGGCTGCCGTCCTTTCCACGCTCGGTCAGCTGCGCTCGATGGGGATCCGGATCGTCCTGGACGACTTCGGGACCGGTTATTCCTCGCTCAGCAACCTCCGCGATTTTCCGTTCGACAAGCTGAAAATCGATAGACGCTTCCTTGCCGGCATCGGCGTCGATCCCACCATCAGGGCGCTGTTTGAGAATGTCATCGAGATGGCGTCGACGCTCAACCTGCCGGTAATTGCCGAAGGGGTCGAGACGCAAGAACAGCTTGCGATCCTTCATGCAAGCCATCCGGCGCAGATGCAGGGCTTCCTGTTCGGCAAGCCCGAGGCAGCACCGAGCAGCCGCGCGCCGTTGAAAGCCATCGCCTGATCCGCCTGGGCAGAATTATGGGCTTTCCAGCAAGCTCCGGACTACTTTCCGTCTAGCCACTCCTGCAGCTCTGCCTCGGCCCGCTCCAGAGCGCTGTAGTTCAGCAGCTTGCGCAGGAAAGCCACCGTAATGGCGCGGGCGCGGAGATTGAAGCGGCCGTCCTCGTGGTCGTCGCCGGCGCTCTGGTAGACGTCGAGCTTGTCGTAGAGCTGCTGCAGGCGGTTCTGCACGCTACGCAGCGACAGGCTGCGGCGTTTGGCAATGGCCCGGTCGGTGAGACCGAGCGCGATATCGACGAGGATCTCGTATTCGGAATCGGTAAAGCCGTTCGCCTGGCCGAGGCTCTTTTGCTGCAGGCCGCGCACCTCGCGGTCGATGACGCACTGGCTCTCGATGAAGATCGAGCGCAGCGCCAGCTTCAGCCGCTCGTCGGAGGCGGATTTCAGCACATAGCCGTAGGCTGCGCCATCCGGCACGATGCGCGAGACGCCGCGCACATAGGCCTCGTCCGAATAATTCGACCAGAACAGGATGCGGGTCTCCGGCCGCTCCTTCCAGATGGTGCGTGCCGCCTCGATGCCGTTGCGGCTGACCATCTGCAGGTCCATGACGATATGCGCCGACTTGTGGTCGCGGGCGAGCTTCTCGCCGACGGTGCCGTTCTCAGCCTCGATCACCGTATCGCATTCCGGCAGGGCGGCGTTGACCGCCTCATGCAGATAGGAACGGTGCAGCGGGTCGTCCTCGACGATCAGAACCTTCATCGTGTCTCTCCTCAGTCCGGCCCGCTCGCCGGGTCGTGCGGCGTAAGCGGCAGCACGACGCGCACCGCAGTCCCGTGATTGTTGTGGCCAGGCCCGGTCGTGAAACGCGCCGAGATCAGCCGCGCACGGGTCTTCATATTGTCGATGCCGCCGCCGATCCGTCCCCGCGCCTTGGCGAGCCCGGTCCCGTCGTCGAAGATTTCGATCGACAGCCGCTCCTCGTCGGCCTCGAGCCGCACGGTAACGGCCAGCGGGGCGGCATGGCGCACCGCATTGTTGATCGCCTCCTGGGCGATCCGGAACAGCGCGACGCTGACGGTCGGTTCCAACCGCTCCAATGCACCGTGCGTCTCGTCGACAAGGCCCCATTCGATGGCCGATCCCGTGTCGCGGGTCGATCGGTCGAGATGGTGCTCGATCGCCTGCGCGAGACCGAAGAGCTGAAGCACGGAGGGTTTGGCCTGTTCGATGATCTGCCGCAGATCCTGCATGCAATGCTGCAGGGAACGGGAAACGGGCTCCAGCGCCTCGGGGGCCACCTCGCCGTTGCGCGACAGCCGGTCGATCCGGCGGGCGAGCCGCGTCAGGTCGGCAAGCGTCTGGTCGTGCAGGTCCATGCCGATCCGCTGGCGTTCCTGCTCCAGTGCCTCGGTCAGCTTCAGCGCGCCCTGCCGCAATCCCTCCTCGCGGGCGCGGGCCTCTGCCTCGACGATGGCCGAGCGTTGCGCCTGCTCGGCAGCCTGCAGCGCGAAGAAATAGGGTGTCAGCAGGTCGGCAATGATGCGGGCGCGTTCGATATCCTCCATCGTGTAGACGCCCGCCGTTCGCGACGAACAGGAGAGCGCCGCGATGATCGTGCCCTGAACCTTCATCGGTACATGCAGGCGGCTCCTCAGCGACTCTTCGACGATCGGCCGCTTGAAGGCGCCCTCGAAGTGGAAACGCGGGTCCGTCATGGCGTCGTCCGCCAGCAGAAAGTCCACCTCGCCCCAGAGCAGCGAACGGATCGGGCTGTTGACCACAGGCGCGCCGGCAAGGTTGCCCCAGGCGGTTTCGATGCCCGTCTCGTAGGCCGTATGGTAGTTGCCTCCCTCAAGAAGCACACAGACATCGAGATGGTCGTGCGGGATGATATGAGCGACTTCGGCCGCAACCGAACGGATAGCCGAGCGGAAGTCGAGCTGGCCCGCGAGCAGCCGGGAAATACCGAGATAGTGGTCGAACATGGCTGCGGGTGCGAGATGCAGCATGGTAGTTCCTCCCCGAGACGGCAGCAGGCTCCTCAACCCGCGGCGATCCCCTTGCAGTAAGCGCCCACGGAAGCGCCGCCGTCTTGCGTAAACCCGCAGCTAATTGCGCAAAACCCGCAAACGACTTGCTGCCTTGCCCCTGTACAGGCCGGTCGATCTCCCGCATCCTGCCCTTACTGAGAGGAGGAAGCTCAGTGCAAGAACAATTTTCACTCGAGCCCGATTGGGTTGGCAGGAGTGAAGCGATCCGCCGACCAGCGCGATCATCAGGGAGGAAGACATGACAATCCGCAAGATGCTTCTGGCATCGGCCGCTATTGCTTGCGCCGCGATGCCCGTTTCCGCCTTTGCCGACACAGCGGCCAAGAAAATCGCCCTTTCCAACAACTATGCCGGCAATTCGTGGCGCCAAGCCATGCTGACGAGCTGGGGAAAGGTGACGGGTGAAGCCGTGAAGGCCGGCGCCGTTGCCGCAGCCGACCCTTTCACCACCGCCGAGAACCAGGCGACGGAACAGGCCGCGCAGATCCAGAACATGATCCTGCAGGGCTATGACGCCATCGTGCTGAACGCAGCCTCGCCGACGGCGCTGAACGGCGCGGTCAAGGAGGCCTGCGACGCCGGCATCACCGTCGTTTCCTTTGATGGCATCGTGACCGAGCCCTGCGCCTGGCGCATCGCCGTCAACTTCAAGGAAATGGGCCGCAGCGAAGTCGAGTACCTGTCGAAGAAACTGCCTGATGGCGGCAACCTGCTCGAAATCCGCGGCCTTGCCGGTGTCTTCGTCGACGACGAGATCTCGGCAGGCATCCACGACGGCGTCAAGCAGTTCCCGCAGTTCAAGATTGTCGGCTCCGTTCATGGAGACTGGGCGCAAGACGTGGCGCAGAAGGCTGTTGCCGGCATCTTGCCGAGCTTGCCCGACATCGCCGGCGTGGTAACGCAGGGCGGCGACGGTTATGGCGCCGCACAGGCGATTGCGGCGACAGACCGGAAGATGCCGATCATTATCATGGGCAACCGTGAAGACGAACTGAAGTGGTGGAAGGAGCAGAAAGAGGCGAAGAGCTACGAGACCATGTCCGTGTCCATCGCGCCGGGTGTCTCCACGCTCGCCTTCTGGGTCGCCCAGCAGATCCTCGACGGCAAGCAAGTCAAGAAGGACCTCGTCGTGCCCTTCCTGCGCATCGACCAGGACAATCTCGAAACCAACCTTGCCAATACCCAGGCCGGCGGCGTTGCCAACGTGGAATACACGCAGGCAGACGCGATCAAGGTCATTGAGTCGGCAAAGTAAATCTCCCGGCGACCGCCGCGCGCCCGCAAATGGCCGCGCGGCATTCTTTGCAAGCAGGCATGGCGGGCAGCATGGATGAGGTTTTGAAGGCGGTGATCGCCGTCGATGGCGCCAAGGTGAGCTTCGGCGCGGTCAGGGCGCTCGACGGCGTCACACTCCGCGTCATGCCGGGCGAATGCGTCGGGCTCGTCGGACATAACGGAGCCGGCAAATCGACGATCGTCAGCGTGATCAACGGCGGCCTCACACCGCACGAAGGAAGTGTGGCAAGCGACGGCGAGCGGCTGGAGCGCTACGGCATCAACGTGGCGCGAGCTCGCGGCGTGCGCTGCGTCTTCCAGGAGCTTTCGCTCTGTCCCAACCTCTCCATCGTCGAGAACACGCGCATCATGCATCGTCATCTCGGCGGTTTCGGCTGGCGCAGGCGAGCCGAAAAAATCATCGAGAAGAGCCTCGATGCCGTCTTTCCCGGCCATGGTATCGACAGCAGCCGGGCCGTGGGCGATCTTTCGATCGCCGAGCGGCAGATGGTCGAGATATCAATGGCCTTTTCCGACGCCGGTGTTGCGCCGCGGCTGGTGATCCTCGACGAACCGACCTCGTCACTCGATGCAAGCCTTGCCCGCCAGATGCTCGATCATGTCCGCCGCTTCATCGCCGCCGGCGGATCGGTCATCTTCATCTCGCATATTCTGCACGAGATCCTCGAAACCTCCGACCGCATCGTCGTCATGAAGGACGGCCGCGTCGTCGCCGAGCGTCCGGCGCAGGGCTTCGACCATCACGGCCTTGTGGAAGCGATGGGCACTGTCGCCAAGGAGGAAACCAAGCAGCGCCCGGGGCGCGAACAATCCACCGCTCCGCTCATTCTGTCCCATCAGACGAAAGGCCTGCCCTTCGCTGCCGGCAAGGGAGAAATCATCGGACTGGCGGGACTGGCCGGCCACGGGCAGACCGAACTGCTGCTTGCCCTGCATGCCGCCCAGTCCGGCAACTGGCTGCCTGAGCGCGATCCGCTCGTCACCTTCGTCGCCGGCGACCGCCGCCTTAACGGCGTCTTCGAACTCTGGAGCATCCTACGCAACTTCTCCATCGCCTCGCTCGGTGACCTCACCCGGCGCGGCCTGATCCTCGCCGGCGAAGAGGAGATGAAGGGCGCCGACTGGAGGCGGCGGATCGAAATCCGCACGCCCGATATGGCCAATCGCATCCTGTCGCTTTCCGGCGGCAACCAGCAGAAGGTGCTCTTCGCCCGCGCGCTTTCAACGCGCGCGCCGATCGTGCTGATGGACGATCCGATGCGCGGCGTCGACGTCGGGACCAAGCAGGAGGTCTACGCCATCATCCGCGACGAAGCGGCGCGTGGCCGCACCTTCATCTGGTACTCGACCGAAATGGACGAAGTGAGCCTCTGTGACCGCGTCTACGTCTTCCGCGAAGGCCGCATCACCGCCGAACTTGCGGGCGACGCGGTCAACGAGAAGAATATCATCGCCGCCTCCTTCGAAGGGCTCGCCGCATGACGTTCCGGCTGTCGTCCGACGCCATGCGTCTTGCCATCCCCGCTCTGTCGCTGACGCTGTTGCTCGCCGCCGTCTTCTGGCTGCAGCCGCGCGCCATGAGCTATGTCGGGCTCAACCTGCTGTTCAATCTGGCTGTGCCCATCGCGCTGGCGACGATCGCCCAGATGCTGGTGATGGCGGTCAACGATCTCGATCTCTCGATGGGCACCTTCGTCAGCTTCGTCGCCTGCGTAACCGCAACCTTTCTGCGGGATGCTCCACTGACCGGCATCCTGATCCTTGCCGGCGCGATCGCCATCTATGCGGGCCTCGGTGTCGTCATCCATTTGCGCAACCTGCCGTCCATTGTCGTCACCCTCGGTATGAGCTTCGTCTGGGGCGGCCTTGCCGTGCTGTTGCTGCCGGCACCCGGCGGTCAGGCGCCGGACTGGGTGCGCTGGCTGATGACCGTCAAGCCGCCACTGGTGCCGATGGCGATCGTCGCCAGTACTATCATCGCCGCTGTCGCTCATCTTCTCGTTATGCGCTCCTCGCTCGGCGTGCTGATCCGCGGCATCGGCGGCAACCAGCGCTCGGTCGAGCGCGCCGGCTGGTCGATTGTCGCAGCGCGCGCCAGCGCCTACGGTCTTGCCGGCTTGTTTGCGGTGCTTGCCGGCATCGCCCTCGTCGGCCTGACGACCTCGGCCGATGCTAATATCGCGCTGCGCTACACGCTGCTGTCGATCGCCGGCGTCATCCTCGGCGGCGGTGAGTTCATCGGCGGCCGCGTCTCCCCTGTCGGCGCCGTCATCGGCGCGTTGACCCTGACGCTTGCCGGCTCGTTCCTATCCTTCCTGCGCATCTCGCCGGACTGGCAGATCGGGGCTCAGGGCGCGATCCTGATCATCGTGCTCGCGCTTCGCCTGATGCTGAACCGCTTGGAGAAGCGGGAGAAACGCCGATGACCCCACTCCTCAGCCTCTTTGGCAAACCCTGGATCTGGTCGTGGCTCGCCGCCTTCATCGTCTGGTTCCTGACGATCATGGTGACGCTCGGCGCCAGCACGCTCGGCCTGTCGCAGGCAGCACTCACCTTCGCTGCCTTCTCGGTCATCGTCGGCATCGGCCAGATGTTCGTCATCACGCTGGGTCCCGGCAATATCGATCTCTCGGTTCCCGCCACGATGACGCTTGCCGGCACGGTGGCGCTGAAGCTGATGAATGTCGAAAACGGCATGATCCTGCCCGGCCTTCTCGTTGCCGTCGTCATCGGCCTTGTCGTCGGCCTCGGCAATTATGCGCTGATCAAGGCGCTGCGCATTCCGCCGATCATCGCCACGCTGTCCATGAGCTTCATCGTCCAGTCCGCCGCGATCTGGACGAACCGGGGATTGCGCATCAAGCCTCCGAGCATGCTTGCGGAGTTCACCACCTCGAACACGCTCGGCGTCCCGAATGTGGCGATCGTCGCGCTTGTCATCTCGCTGCTTGCCTGGTTCCTGCTCGAGAAGACGATCTACGGGCGCTGGATCTCGGCGATCGGCCAGAGCATGCCGGCGGCGCGCATGGCCGGCATACCGGTCGACGGCACACGCTTCGTCACCTATCTGTTCTGCGCTGTGCTCGCCGCGGTCGCAGGCTATCTGCTCGCCTGTTTCTCCGGCGGCGCGGCGCTCAATATGGGCTCGGAATATCTGTTGATGTCGATCGCCGTCGTCGTGATCGGCGGCACCGCGGTCGCCGGCGGCGATTCCAACGTGCCGGGTATCTGGGGTGCATCGCTCTTCATGTTCCTGGTCGTCTCCATGCTCAACACTTACGGGGTCGGCGCCGGCATCCGCCTCATCATGACCGGCCTCATCATCATCAGCGTCATCATGCTCGCCGGCGGTCGCCGGGCCGGCATGCGATAAACGGAAAGACCGCCATGGCCGAGGCCAGCATCTACGAAATCCACGACCCGCGCTTCCGGCAGCTGATCGTGACGAGCGCCGCTCTCGACGAACTTTATTCCGGTTGCCGCTGGGCGGAGGGTCCCGTTTGGTTCAACGATGCGAACCAGCTGCTGTGGAGCGACATTCCCAATCAGCGCATGCTGCGATGGACGCCCGAGGGTGGTGTCTCCGTCTACCGGCAACCCTCCAACTTCGCCAACGGCCACACGCGCGACCGGCAGGGGCGGCTGATCTCCTGCGAACATGGCGCCCGCCGCGTCACGCGCACCGAGGTCGATGGCTCGATCACCGTGCTCGCCGATCGTTTCGAGGGCGCCAAGCTGAATTCGCCGAACGACGTGGTGGTGAAATCCGACGGCACGATCTGGTTCACCGACCCCACCTACGGCATCATGTCGGACTATGAAGGCTATCGCGCCGTACCGGAGCAGCCGACCCGCAACGTCTACCGGCTCGATCCGGCGACCGGGGGGCTTGCGACTGTCGCCACCGATTTCATCCAGCCGAACGGCCTTGCCTTCTCGCCAGACGAGACGATACTCTACGTAGCGGATTCAGCCGCAAGCCATGATGAGAGCCTGCCGCGTCACATCCGCGCTTTCGACGTGGTGGATGGCATCAGGCTTGCGAACGGCCGGGTCTTCTGCCTGATCGACAACGGCATTCCCGACGGCATCCGCACCGACGTGAACGGAAACCTCTGGTCGAGTGCTGGCGATGGCGTGCATTGTTTCGATCCGATGGGAAAACTGATCGGCAAGATCCGCGTGCCGCAAACCGTCGCCAACCTCACCTTCGGCGGGCCCAGGCGCAACCGGCTGCTTATTGCGGCGACGCGTTCGGTGTATTCGGTCTATGTCGCCGTCAGCGGTGCGCAGCTGCCGTGAGAGTGATGGTCTGCTGGCGGGATCGAACCCTCCGATAGGGAGGGCTCGTTGCTTTGTCAGTGTTTGACGGTCCGATCGCCGCGATCGCCCTCACCAGGCTTCGTTTTGGTCTTCGCCGTCTGGCGACGATCGGCCGACAGTGAGCGGCCGACATCGTCGCTTTCCTTGAATTGCCCCGTTTCATTGCGGCGGACGTAGCGTTTGTCGGTGGCGGTATCGATGAGTTCGCGCTTGGTCGTGTCGTTCATCCCAGTGGTTGCCGTCTCGTCAAAGTGCGCCGCGATCTTTCGGATTCGCTCCTCGCGCTTTAGCTCTTTGCTTTTGCGCATGTCGTTGCCGCAAACCGCTGCACACTTTTGCGCGACATGCTTTAGAACGCACGCCACGGCAAAAAGACGCATGGAATCAAAAGCATCTCGCGACTCGCAAAACGAGAAACTTAGGCGCGTTAAGTGCTTGAATTTAGATTCGTTTTGACTCGGAACAAATGGCGGGGTCAGCCGTTGACTCGCGTTGGTTGCGTGAGGGAGTCGGGTCGATGGTTGCGCCGCGAGCGAATTGGAAGGGCTATATCAAGTTCGGAGAAGTCGCGTTTCCTGTTGCGCTCTACACGGCGGCATCCTCTTCCGAACGGATCGCCTTCAATACCTTGAACCGAAAGACCGGCAATCGTGTCCGGCGCGAGTTCGTCGATAGCGAAACCGGCGATGCCGTCGAGCGCGACGATCAGGTCAAAGGCTTCGAGATTGAGGATGGGCGATACGTCGTCCTCGAACCCGATGAAGTCGCGGCCGCAATTCCAAACAGCGACAAGACGCTGAAGGTCGAAGCGTTCATTCCCATTGACGAGGTCGACGACGTCTATTTCGACAAGCCTTATTATCTTGCTCCTGACAAGATGGGCAGCGATGCCTACAAGCTGCTGCGCGACGGCATGACGAAAGCCAAGGTCGCCGCAATTGCCCGCACGGTTCTGTTCAGGCGCCTGCGCACCGTTCTCATTCGGCCGCATGGCAGCGGCCTCATTGGCTCCACCTTGAACTACGACTATGAGGTCCGCTCGTCGGAAAAGGCTTTCGAGGAGATGCCGGATCTGAAGATCGAGGGCGAGATGCTGGAGCTTGCCAAACACATCATCAACACGAAAAAAGGCCAGTTCGATCCCAAGCAGTTCGAAGACCGGTATGAAAAGGCGGTGGCGGAGCTGGTGAAGGCCAAAATGGAGGGCCGGACTCTGCCGAAGAAAAAGGTGGTCGCCGCGTCCAAGCCGAGCGATCTTCTGCAGGCGCTGCGTGAAAGTGCGGGAATGTCCGCGCCTGCCAAGACCAAACGCACCGCGGCCAACGCCAATGCCGGCAAGAGCAGGCAAAAAGCCACTCGAGCGTCCGGATCCAAGGGCCGCAGCACCGGCGCCCACCAGCGCCGTGCCGGCTGATCGAGGAGGAAGTGATAGTGCCCCGCCCCCACTGGAAAGGCTATCTGAAGCTGTCGCTGGTGACCTGCCCCGTCCAGATGACGCCGGCCACGTCGGAAAACGAGAAGGTACGCTTTCACACGTTGAACCGGGAAACCCGGAACCGCGTCGTGAGCCACTATGTCGATTCCGTCACCGGCAAGGAGATCAAGGAGGAGGACGAGGTCAAGGGCTATCAGCGCGGTGAGAACGAGTATGTGATCCTCGAAGACGAGGAACTGGAAAACGTCGCGCTGGATAGTACCAAGACCATCGACATCGAGGTCTTCGCACCGCGCGACGGTGTCGAGTGGATCTGGCTCGATACGCCCTATTACCTCTCTCCGGACGACCCGGTCGGTGAGGAGGCGTTCACCGTTATCCGCGACGCCATGGCAGCCGAGAATATGGTCGGTATTTCCAGGCTGGTGATCTCGAGGCGGGAACGCGCCGTCATGCTCGAGCCACGCGGCAAGGGTATCGTGCTCTGGACGCTGCGTTACGGTGACGAGGTTCGCGACGCCAAGACCTATTTCGAGACGGTTGACGATGACGCAGCCGACAGCGAGATGATGCCGCTGGTTCAACAGCTGATCAAAAAGCAGACGCAGCACTGGAGCCCGAAAATGGTCTCCGATCCGGTTCAGGACAAGCTTCTCGATATCATCGATGCGAAGCGGAAGCAGATGAAAAAGCCGGGCAAGGCGAAGCCCAAGGCGAGCGAAAAGGAAGAGCCGGCGCCGAGCAACGTCATTAACATCATGGATGCGCTTCGCAAGTCGGTCGAAGCGGAAAACCGGTCCGGGAAGGGCAAACATCCATCATGACGCGTTCGCGCCGCCCCTCATTGCCATTTCTCAACGAGTCCAACACAACGCTGCAGTCTCGTCCGATCCGCAAGCGCGATCCCGACCAGCCAAGCCTGCCCTTCGATCCAATGCCGGCGAGGATCGAGCCCTGCCTTGCGCTGCTGAAACCCACCGTGCCGCTGGGTTCGGATTGGCTCTACGAGGCGAAGTGGGATGGCTACCGGCTGGCGATCCACATCGAGCCGAAGAGCGTTCGTGTCATTACGCGTGGTGGCCATGACTGGACCGACCGCTTTCCCACCATCGCCGCGGCGGCCAAAGAACTGGGTGTGGCCACCGCCATACTGGACGGGGAAGCGGTGGTTATGGACGAGCACGGCCGATCGGATTTCGGCGCATTGCAACGTTCGCTCGGCGGTCGAGGCGGCAAGCGGGTCTCGTCCGAGTCGATGCTCTACGCCTTCGACCTTTTGTATCTTGACGGACATGACCTGACCGGCACCGAACTCGCCGTGCGTCGGCACCTTCTTGAAGACCTGATACCAGAAGGCGGCAATGGGCAGATCCGCTTTTCCGAAGAGATAGACCAGCCGGCCGAAGACCTCCTCGAGCATGCCTGCCATCATCGGCTGGAGGGCATCATCGCCAAGCATCGCGACCGGCCCTACCGCAGTGGCCGAACAGGCGACTGGCTGAAGATCAAATGCGTTGAGAGCGAGAGCTTCATGATCGTCGGTTACGAACAGTCGGCATCCGCGCGCGGCGGCATCGGCAGCCTGCTGCTCGCCGGCAAGAAGGGTTTTGACTGGATTTCCGTGGGGTCGGTCGGAACCGGTTTTAGCACTAGCGATGCCGAGCACCTGAAAAAGACGCTCGACCGATTGAAGACGACCCGGCCGGTCGTTCCCCTGAAGGGCAAGCGCTACGTCTTCGTGCAGCCGACACTGATCGCCGAGATCGAGTTTCGCGGTTGGACCGATGACGGCAGTCTCCGCCACGCCTCGTATAAAGGGCTGCGCGAGGTTCAGGACAACGCGGCCGTGTTCGATATGACCGGCTTCGGCAGTTGAGGATCACGATCGCCTGTGGTCCCCTTGGGAAGCTCCAAATCCGAAGCGGCAGCAGCCTCAGACGTCGTCCTGAAGGTAGCGCTCCGCGAGCCTTGCCCACATTGCCGCGCCAACCGTCAGGCTGGCATCGGCGAAGTCGTATTTGGTGCTATGCAGCATGGCGGAATTCATGCCATTGCCGAGACGCAGGAAGCTGCCCGGCTTGTGCTCGAGAAAGTGTGAAAAATCCTCGCTGCCGGGAATGAGCGGGCAAGTCGCGACCCTGTCTTCGCCGATCAGTTCAACGGCTACGATCCGGGCAAAATCCGTCTCAACAGGCGAATTGACGACAACAGGATTACCGCGATCGTAGTCGATCTCGATGGAAGCATCGTGACCTTCGGCCACTGAGCGGGCCAGCTTGGTGATGCGCTGCTGCAGAAGATCGCGGATGCGCGGCTCGAAAGAGCGCACGCTCAATGCGAGCTTGGCATATTCCGGAATGACGTTGACCGCATCGCCGGCATGGATCGTGCCGACGGTAACGACCGCCGTCTGGGTCGGATCGAGGTTGCGCGAGATGATCGTCTGCAGCGAGACGACGAGGTTGCATGCCACGACCACGGGATCGATGGTCAGGTGCGGGCGCGAGGCATGGCCGCCTTTGCCCTTGATGGTGATATTGACGGTATCCGAGGCCGCCATCATCGGGCCTGATCGCAGCAGCAGGGTGCCTTCGGGAGCGCCGGGGTGGTTGTGCAGACCAAAGATTGCGTCGAACGGAAACCGCTCGAACAGGCCGTCGGCGATCATCGCCTGGGCGCCGCTATTCTTGCCCGCCTCTTCCGCCGGTTGGAAGATCAGTGTCACCGTGCCGCTGAAGCGGCGGGTGCGGGCGAGATATTCGGCTGCGCCGAGCAAGACGGTCGTGTGGCCGTCATGGCCGCAGGCATGCATCTTACCGGGAGTGTTGCTGGCATAGGAAAGCCCCGTTGCCTCGACGATCGGCAGAGCATCCATATCGGCGCGGATGGCGATACTCTTGTCACCCTTGCCTGCGCTGAGCCGCGCGACAACGCCATGGCCCCCGACATTGCGGGTCACGTCATAACCCCAGCCTTCCAGCTTTTCGGCGACATAACGTGCCGTTTCCGCTTCTTCGAAAGAGAGTTCCGGACGAGCATGCAGATACTGGCGGGTCGCCTTCAGCTCCGCCTCCATAGCTTCGAAATCGGAAACGCGGGCATAGGCATTATCGAGCGTGGGCATGAACACATCCAGTCGTGATCGAAAAGAACCATTGCTCCGGCCTGCGGGTCGAAGCAGCTGAGTGGTGCCAGTCAGAGAAATCGGGCGAGAAAGGCCTGGGTGCGAGGATGTTGCGGATTTCCGATGACATCCTCAGGCTTGCCCATCTCAACGACATTGCCGTCGTCCATGAACACGACCCGATCGGCCGCCTCACGGGCAAAACCGATCTCGTGGGTCACGACGATCATCGTTAGGCCCTGTTTGGCGAGATCGCGCATGGTGGCAAGCACTTCGCCGACCAGCTCCGGGTCGAGCGCAGAGGTGGGCTCATCGAACAGCATCAGCTTCGGCTTGATCGCCAGGGCGCGGGCGATGGCGACGCGCTGCTGCTGACCGCCGGAGAGCTGGCGAGGATAGCTGGCCGCCTTTTCCGACAGACCGACCCGCTCCAAAAGCCGCAGGGCATTCTCCGTCGCAGCCTTGCGACTTTCTCCGTGCACGCCGACTGGGGCCTCGGTGATGTTCTGCAGCACCGTCATATGCGGATAGAGATTGAACTGCTGGAACACCATGCCGATCTTGCGCCGCTGGCGGGCGATCCCGTTGCTGGACAGCTTTTCCAGCCGGTCCTTGCGGATGCGATAGCCGATCTGTTCGCCATCGACTTCGATGAACCCCTGATTGATCGCTTCGAGATGGTTGATGCAGCGCAGGAAGGTCGATTTTCCCGATCCGGACGGGCCGAGCACCACGACGACTTCACCCGGCATGACGTCGAGGTCGATCCCCTTCAGCACGTCGAGCTGGTCGAAGGACTTGTGGACGTTGCAGGCCCTGACGAGAGGCTTTGTGGTTGCGGCGGCGGTCAATGGCTTGCCTCCTCGACACGGGTCTCGGATTTGGCGGCTGCGGTATTGCTGCGCCGTTCGCTGCGGCCGTAATAGGCCTCGATATAACTCTGGCCGAGATTGAGGATCGAGGTGATGAAGAGGTACCAGAGGACCGCGACAAGCAGCATCGGCACGATCTCGAACGTACGGTTGTAGATCGACTGGACGGAATAGAGCAGATCGGCCATGGCGATGACGCTGACGAGCGACGTCGCTTTGATCATGCTGATCAGCTGGTTGCCCGTCGGCGGCACGATCGAGCGCATCGCCTGCGGAATGATGATCCGCCACAGCGCCCTGCCCTTGGTCATGCCGAACGCTTCCGCCGTCTCGAACTGGCCGCGATCGACGGAGAGAAGGCCGCCGCGAATGATCTCGGCCATGTAGGCCGCTTCGTTCAGAGCCAAGCCGCCGATCGCCGCCGTCATTGGCGTGATCACCGAATTGGTCTCCCAGCTCGCCAGCGTCGGGCCGAACGGAATGGCGATCGAAAGTTCGGGAAAAAGGGTCGAGAGATTGTACCAGAGGATCAGCTGTACCAAGAGCGGCGTGCCGCGAAAGAACCAGATGAACAGCGATGCCAGCGACCTTGCGAGCCGGTCATTCGACAGCCGGGCGATCGCCAGGCCGAGGCCGAGAACGATGCCGATGGCCATCGCGACCACGGTGAGGCCCAGGCTGACGTAAAGGCCTTTGATGACTGTCGGATCGAAGAAATAGGCCGCGACAACAGGCCAGCCGAAATTCTCGTTGTGGGCGACGATCCACAGGAAGTTCGCGGCAACGAGGAGCACGACCACCCACAGGACGAGCCGGCCGGTTCGAAAGGGCTTATGGGCGTTGGCGACATCCCGAAAATCCGCACCGCCCGAAGGCGGTGTGGCAGTCGTGCGGTCATTGCTCATTTCGGCAGGGCTCCACCAAGATTGAGGCCGGGCTGCTTGATCATGTTGTTCTCAAGACCCCACTTTTTCATGATGGCGGCATAGGCGCCGTTATCCATCAACGACTTGATCGCGTCGAGCAGAACGGGGCCGAGCGGCGAGCCTTTCGGCACGACGGCGCCCTGATAGAGATCGTCGAACCCATTCTTCTGGCCGACGCCGCTCAGTTCCAGCTGGCCGTTTGCCTGAGACACGAAATAGGTCAGCGGCGCCTGCGAGGAGAAGAAGGCATCGGCGCGTTTGGAGCGGACCGCCAGGATCGAGCTCGGCTGGTCGGTGTAGGACTGCACTTCAAGCGCGGGCTTGCCGTCCGTCTTGCACTTTTCGACCTGAGCCTGGATCACCTTTTCGGCGGAGCCGCCGGCCATGACAGCAATGCGATTGCCGCAGGCGCTGTCGAGTGAACCGATGGCCTTCGGATTGCCCTTCTCGACGGAAAAGACCACGTATTCCTGAACCCAGTCGACGAAATCATTGGCCTCTTCGCGGGTCTTGAAGTCACCGATCGGGCCAAAGGCGAACTGGTATCGGCCGGAGTTGATGCCGGCGAGCAACGCGGTCAATCCGCTAACGGTTTCGTGCTCGATCTTGACGCCGAGCATCTGGCCGATCGCATCGGTAAGATCGGCGCTGGCGCCGGTCAGTTCCGTGCCGGTGACGATCTCATAAGGGGGAAATGAACCATTATTGACGGAGATCATCTTGCCGTCTGTGCGGATCTTCTCCGGCAAGCGGGCGCGAAGCGCGTCGTTGACGGTCTGTTTCGGAACGGCGGCTTCCTGGGCGAACACCGACGTCGTCATCATCAGGCCCAACAGGGCGGCGGAAGCGATCAGTTTCGAATGCATGTCATTCCCCTTTTTGGTCTTGCGAAAATGGTGGCTCAACGATGAGGCCTGCGAGGAGTTTCACCGGGCTTTGGCGTGCCACGGAAACAGGTCGGCGGGTGTCAAAAGGCGCGGCATGATCTTCTGTTCGTAAAGTTCCTCGGCGAAGCCGGCGATCATTGCCTCGTTCTCGGCAAGCCCGCTGACGTTCCAGGTCGGCGGCAGGTCGGCTGCGCAGCGGCGCAATTCGTCGATCATCCACGGCGTGGTGTCGGCGTATTTCTCGCGCTTCTCCAGCCAGATACGCTGGGATTCGTCGATCAGCTCGCTGAGTTCATCCATGATCCAGGGATGCTCCATGACGATTTCCGCCTTGAAGCCGATCAGATGCATGCCCGGAATATAGCCGACCGCGTGGAAGTAAGCGACTTCAGCGGAGCGGAAATCATCCAGCACCTGACGCAGCGGCGAACCCTGATCGAAAAAGCCCTTCGGCATGAAAGGCGTGAAAACGGCGTCCAGCCGACCATCCAACAACAGATCGACCATAGGGCGTTCGCCGGGAGCAGCTTCGATACGGCCGGACCGTCCAAAGCCATCGAGCCGGTCGACGATCGGATGAGCCTCCGTCAGGCGCCCGGCATACCATGTGGCGTCCTCGACACCGACGCCTTCGCGGCGCAGCGCAGCGCGGGTCCAGGTGTTTCCGGAATCGCGCCAACCGGTCACGCCGATATTCTTGCCGCCCAGATCGGACAGCTTGCGGATCGGACTGCCCTTGGCAGTGATGATGCAGCGATGGCGGAAGCCGCGCATGATGAAGTTCGGAATGCCGACGACCCGAGCATCGCCATCAAGCCGCATCTGCGAATAGCGGCTGAAGGACATTTCTGCGGCATCATGAGCCTCGTCATCGGCGAGACTGGAGACCAGCGTGCCCACACGATCCACTTTGATTTCGAGACGGGAAGACCTGACATCACCGAGCACCAGCGGTGTCATGTAATCCCAGTCTCTGAGGGCGATGCGAAGCGTTACAGGCATGCGAAGAACTCACGAAATTGCTCGACGAAGGGCAAATTAAATGTTCAAATTGATGAGTACAAATGTTATTACGTTATTGAACATTTAAAGTGAGAACAAAATGGGTGACGCGGTCGAAGCCTCCTGGTTTGCCGAAAAAATAACCGACCGCAGCATCCGCGGGATCGCTCTCGAAACGAGTGCACTGATCCGTGCCGGCGCCTTGCCCGTCGGCACGCGTCTGCCGGCGATCCGCGATATCGCCTATGAATTGCGCATCAGCCCGGCAACGATCTCGGAAGCCTGGAGTGAATTGCGGCGCCAGAAGATCATCAGCGGCCGGGGGCGCAACGGTACCTGGGTCAGCGGCGACCGCTTTGTCGCCAAGCCGGAGCGTCTTGCGAGTTCGGGAAATTATGCGGCGGGTGTACTCGACCTTACCTCTGCCGGGCCGGATGCAGCGCTTCTTCCCGGTCTGGCCAAAGCAATGGCCCATGGCGCGTCAGCCGCCGACCTCAACAGCTATGAGCGCAGCCGTATCGTGCCGGAGCTGAAGGATGCCATTTCGGAGCGATGGCCCTATGAGGCGGAGGCGTTTCTTGCCACCAATGGCGGCTACAATGCCGTCTATACGGTGTTGCATGCGCTGGTCTCTCCGGGTTCGTCGGTGGCGATCGAACATCCGACCGCGATGCGGCTGCTCGATATCCTGGAAGATCTCGGCGTCAGGATCATTCCCGTCGCCTGCGACAACGACGGTCCCTTGCCGGATTTGCTTCGCGATGCATTGCGACAGCGCCCGGCAGCCTTCCTGTTTCAGCCGCGGCTGCATTCCGTGACAGGGGTTACCGTCAGTGCATCCCGCCTCGACCAGCTCGGAGCCGTGCTGGAGGACAGCGATACGCTGATTATCGAGGACGACGGCGTCGGCGACGTGTCGGCAGCACCTCCGCATTCCCTGGGTGGTCGATTTGCGGAACGGACGATCCATATCCTGTCACACTCGAAAAGCCTCGGACCGGATCTGCGTCTCGCCGTCTTGTCGAGTTCTGCGCCTATCGTCGACCAGATCCAGTCCTACCGCTCCTTCAGCGCCGGCTGGACCAGCCGCATCCTGCAAGGGGCCGCCGCCTGGCTATTGCGCGATCCGGCAAGCCGGCGGCTCATCGCCGAGGCGCGCGACCGCTATCAGCAGAGGCGCGACGCTCTTGCCGATGCGCTCCGCGAGCGGGGAATACCGATACCCGCAGGCCAGGGCCTGTGCCTCTGGGTGCCCGTTGTGTCCGAACCATTCGCAATGGTGACGCTCGCCGCACGCAATATCGCCGTCAATCCGGGCAGCAAGTTCTCCGTCCTGCCAAGCAGCCATATTCGTGTCGCGACCAGCACGCTCAGCGATCGCTGCGAGGAAGTCGCCGATGCCATCGCTCTGGCCCATGCACCATGAAGGGCCGGGACTAAACACCTAGCAGGCTGCTGAAAAACCCACTGGCTTTTGGGCTGGACACATGATTCCATCTTGCAAGTGATTTCGAGGGAATTTGGATGCGCGGCGGGGATGATCGGACGGGGTCGCTGTTTTCGTATGTCGACCTT